>WFOJ01000236.1 GCA_015488125.1 Mariprofundaceae bacterium | reverse complement strand
TTGCCGGGCATTATGATTGCGGTGGCGTTCGGGCAGCCATGGAATGCCAGCATTTTGGCATGGTTGATAACTGGATTCGCGGCATCAGGGACTTGTGGATGGCAGAACACCATCTGGTGCAGGGAAAACCAAAACAGGCGCAGTTTGACCACCTGTGTGAGCGTAATGTCGCACGCCAGATAGAAAACCTCAGTCACACCCGCATTGTGCAAAATGCCTGGAGTCGGCATCAGGAGCTCAATCTGCACGGTTGGATTTTTCACATCGAAGATGGCTTGCTACACGATTTGCATGTCACGCGCAGTTCTGCTGCGGATATTGACGGGATATACCGCATTCAGGAATAACACAAAACCTGGGAGTCCGAGAACATTTCCGCCTCTGCCAACCCAAAGTGGAAATTTCCGCTTTTGGTTGTTGATGGATTTTCGCCAGGGGTGGTCGGGTGTGGGCTTCCATGGTTCGTTCTTGCGTTGTTGGATGGTTTGAGCAACGAATTGATTGAGCTGTTTACCGCTGACGGTGGGCGAAGGCATGTCTCCGCGCTGGAATATTTCTCAGGCCAATGCTCTGCCGTTGTGGAAGATGATTACTTTGCCGATGAAGTCTTCGCACACGGTGACGACGGCGCCTCGCAAGACGTAGCCGGTGCTCCTGACTTTGATCTGCTAAAGGTTGTTGTACGGCATAGCGAGATTCTTCGAGAGCTTGCGCCTGCTGTGGCTGAAAAGGATAATTTCTACCTGGCTAAAAGCGGAAGTTTTCATTTTGGGCTAACAATCAACAACAAGAAGACCCGCAGCCTTCTGCCTGAGTACGATCAAAGACGGGGCATACCTGCGCAGCCGGGAAAGCACCGCGATGTCCGGAAAAATCACCACTGAAATCAAAATAACGCGCAAAACGGCTTTCTTTCAGCATACGCCAGGTATTACCGTCCACATTCACCGCCTCGCCACGGGTAAAGCGGTGCTGCACATCGAGCGCGAATACTTCTTCGGCTTCCCTCAGCGTGCCCCGATAACAAACTTGCTGGCCATAGTCTTCCCAACTGTCTTCCAGGTCATCAGCCTTGAACAGACGGTACGTTGCAGAGCAAAAGCGGGCATCGCCAAGTTTGGCAGCCAACTTTTCATCGGTGATTTCCAGCCCCCGACTTTCCACCAGACGCACATCAGCAAAGCCGCAGCGCCGGGCCAGATGTAAAAAATCCTGCCAATACAAAGCGCCGCCGAGGCATTCACCATACAATACGGGATCACGCCGCACCGCCTCATGCAATCGACGATCAGCATAGACATCCGAGAAATAAAACTCGCCGCCTGCCTTGAGCACATGATGCACACCACGCAGTACAGCTTCCTTATCCGGCGACAAATTGATCACGCAATTGGAGACGACCACATCAAAATATTCTGGCGATAGGGACAGGGCTTCCAGATGTTCGATATAACCATTGAGAAAGCGTACATTGGCGTAGCCAAACCGCTTCGCATGATAGTCGCGATATTGCTCAGCCACAGCCAGTTGTTCTTCAGTCATGTCCACGCCGACAACCTCGCCATACTGGCCCACCAGTTGTGCCAGCGCATAGACATCGCGGCCACTACCACTGCCCAAATCCAATACCCGGCAGCTTTCCAGAGCCAACGGACAAACCAGACCGCAACCGTAATAACGGTTCAGCACCTCCGGGTGAATATTGGCCAGCAACGGTTTAAGCCAGGCGGGCATGGCGCTAGCATCACAGCAGGCGGTGGTTTTCAGATCGGCTGAAGATGTCAGTTCTTTGCCGTAATAGTGTTGGACAGTTTCGTGCATCATAATTTCCTGTGTTTATTCCCGGTTACCAACCAGCGCCAACAAGGCACTCATGGCGCGACGCATGGTCAATTCATAAAATGACGATACCATGGATTAGCGAAATTTCACTACTCATGACGGTATAATATCAGTCACGTACAAACACCCATTCGCTGGCAGAAGACAAATCAGCGCAATAGCAATAACCAGCGGCAGTAAATGCCCGCAACTCCTCTGCTTCCGTCCATTGTCGGGTGATGATTTCACGAGCCATCAAGCCGCGTGCCCGTTTGGCATGGATGCCGATCACGCGATATGTACCACCGTGGGCTTCTTTGAACACCGGAGTAATAACGCGTCCGGTAATATGCTTCACATCCACGGCCCGAAAATATTCCTGTGAAGCAAGGTTGATCAAGGTATCCGTTGACTGCTGTTGCATGTCACGCACCAGCAGGTTGGTAATTTTCTCGCGCCAAAAGCTGTAAAGATCGGGAAAACGCTGAAAAAAAGCAACATGCGCTGCCGCCACACCTGGCATGGCTGCCGCCCTGGCCAGCCGGGTACCCATTTCCAGGCGATAAGCCTGCATCAGATCATCAGGGCGCAACACGCCATACAAGCCGGAAAGTATGCGCACATGATCGGCGGCAAAGCCCAGTTGTGCGTCGTTCAGTGTTGCTGCATCCAGTGCTTGATAGACATCGCCCTGAAAGGCCGCCAGCGCATGCGTGGCATTGCCCGTATCAAACGGAGCTTGCCAGTGACGAAAGCGGGCGTGATTAAGCCTGGCCAGTTTATCACTTAATTTCATGAGTTGCCCCAGTTGATGGCTGCTCAGCGCACGCAGGTGAGTGACCAGTTGTGTCGCTTCATCAAGCAACAGTGGCTGTCGCGCCTGCAAAAAGGGCAGCCGATGCGCCATGTCCAGTTTTTTGGCGGGTGAAACAACAAGCAGCATCAGTTATCCCCCCCCATGGCCAGCAATTGTCGTTCCAGTTGTCCAGATCGTTCCTGATCAGCAACAACCTCAAAATAGTACTGTTTGGGCAAAACCTTTCGACCAGACTGCTGTTCATGCCAGAGACGTACCCGACCCTGACGAACGGCGATAAAACGCATGAATCCCTTATTATCCTTGAATCGCCCCAGATAATAACGCTCTTTCGCTTTGCAGCCCAAAAGCCGTACATCCACTGGTTTCAAGCTGATTTCCTTGCGCAATTTCATAAATGCCGGCACATCAAGATCAATGCCATTGACGTTGTAACGCAGGTGAGATTCACCCTTGTCGTTCAATGCCTTGCCATCCACAGACAACGAAAACACATCGGTGTGGCGTGCCGGATCGTGGTCTGCGGCTTTTTCCAGTACCGGACGCACCACCTTGGAGCAGGAGGATAGACGATCAGCGCGGCCAATCGCCGGGGAAATGGTGATCTTGTGATCACCATCAAACAGGAAGGCCGGTGCTTCCGTTAAATAAACCACACCGATACCAAGCTCCAGCACCGGTAGCTGATTGCGGCGATTTTCTTCATTATTGGTTTCGACAATGCGCAGAATATCCCTGGCCAGACCGCAGGCACGGGCAACGGCCATGTGTTGAGATTCATTACTGTATTCCATCAAGCTGAGGATAATGGCATCACCCTCGACAAACACCTTTTCCGCTCCGTAGGACGGCAATAAATCGGAAATCGGATCGAAAAAGGTACGGCTGAAATGCGTTGCCGGATTCAGCCCCTTATCACGCAGGCGTTGGGTAATTCCTACCGAACCACGCACATCAGCCTTGATGATGGCATGACCACAAATCTTTTCTTCATCGCGAGCTTGTTCTTCATCCGAGGAAAAATAATACAGCACGCCATTGGCGCTGGAAAGCCGATGGTCTTCATCATTGTCAATCACATGAATACGCGATAAATGCCTGCGCACGAACAGCGCAATCTTGAGATCGTGGCGATAGCGCACCATGGTGCTCAAAAAGCGAAAACACAGTTTTTCGCTGGGATCGCCGGGATCTTCCACCTGATCCAGCGCCTGAAACAGAGTCTCCGGATCATGGCCGGATACCTTGCCCATGCTCTTGATTTTCCGTCGTATGGCTGATTTTGCCTTGCCGCCGAGAAAATACTCATAAACCTGACGGTGCGTCAGTGCGCCATGAACAGCCCGATAGCCAACATGTGCCTTGAAGCTGGCGGCGATGGCCGTACGAATCCCCATGCGTTTGACAAGATCCAGCAACCACCACTGGCAATCCAGGCGAACCTGGTTTTCAGCCTTGAGCCGCTGCCGTTCTTCCTTATCGCTAACAAGGCGCAAAATACCATACATTTCCGCCTTGTTGTTGGCGGCGAACAGGGGTTCAATGTTTTCTACCATATCGAACCAGTCGAGCATGAGCGCATCTTCATGCGCCAGCGAGGGAAAAAACGTTTCGGCATCATCGGGAAGATCATCCGCACGCAACGCGACCGCTGTGGTATTCGTTGGCTGGATATGAGCAAACATGGCATCCAGTTGCTTGTTTAACTCGGCAATGCTTTCGCGATTGTTTTGCGAATCCACGCTTGGCGGCAGCATATAATAATGCACCATCATCCAGGTGTCATCCGGCTTGCTGGCACGCAGCACGGGATTATCCAGCATGCTTTTGATGAACTCCCGCTGCACAATATCCAGCACGGCATCGCTGAGTTTGGCAATTTTATTCCATTCAGCACCGCTGATTTGTTGTAATATTATACCCAATAAGTGATCACGAAGCCGAAGCTGGTGTCTGGTCAACCAGTTGGCAACTTCCTGGGCTGCAATGGCCTTACCCTCCTGATGCTGCCCCTCGTTGCCACGCGAAGCACGGCGCTTCCAATCATGCAGCGTGCGTTCCAGCCGATGATCGATGAAATTAAACGTGTGTGTCAGAATGCCCAGTCGTGCCAACCATACCAGATGTGGGTTATCCTCGGCTTTGGCCTGATAAATGGCGGATTCCATGGTGCGTACGCAGGCTTTTTGAAACTTAACCAGCAGATATCCCTGAGGTCTGGGAGGTTGCACCCAGCCTTTCTTGCCTTCATGCAGCTTAAGTACCATTTTGACGGTCTCATCCACCAGCTGTCGCAGGCTGCGTAACAAACTGTCACCAAAGGCGACGTCAATACGAATATTATCAATACCCCGACGAAAATCATCGGTGTGAATATCCGGTAGCGATGGTGAAACCAGATCGAACGGTGGCCGGATCGACGGATTACCTTTTTTAAACAATGAAAACATGAAGTATGATGCGCTCTCCTGGTAACTCCGAGCAAGCTTAGACGCAAGCAGAACACAATTCAAGCATGACCGTTGTGCTTGTGTGAATGGTCAATATCGCACATCCAGGTGATCGCGAAGTGCATCGCCCAACAAATTAATGGCCATTACCAGCATAAACAACAGCAACCCCGGCCAGACAACGAGCAACGGACTGGTCAACATCAGACGCGTACCCTCGCGAATCATGGTTCCCAGCGAGGCATCCGGGGCCTGTACGCCAATGCCCAGAAACGAGAGTCCAGCCTCGCCAATCATCACTGCTGCCACGCCAAAACTGGCCTCCACCAGCAAAGGCGCTGCAATATTGGGCAGTAAGTGACGCATGGCAATGGCGGGAAAGCCCAGGCCAACAGCGCGCAGGGCCTCGATCCAGGCGATATGCCTTAACGACATCACCTGTACTCTGCTTAAACGGGCAAAGCCTACCCAGCCAACAGCCACCAGCGCCAGCAGCAGGTTTTCCACACCCGGGCCAAGCATGGCCGCCAGTGCAATGGCCAGCAGGATACCGGGGAACGACAACACAATATCCGCCAGCCGCATCAGCAAGGCATCGATCCAGCCGCCATACCAGCCTGCCAGCATACCTATGCCGATCCCCAGCGCTGCTCCCAGTGCCACAACGCTGAGGCTGATGGCCAGCGACAGGCGCACGCCCTCGGCCAGGCGATCCAGCACATCGCGTCCCAGCGCATCGCAGCCCAGCCAGTGGCTAGCGGAAGGGGTGGCCAGTACACTGTCAAGGTTGACCACATGACCATTACGCCCGGCCAGCAGTGCCAGCAGGCAGATCAGCAGCGGCAGACTCAGGCAGCCCGCTGCCAATCGCACGGCAGAATTACGCCACATGGCGTTGACGCGGATCGAGTATCAGCGTTAGCACATCGGCCAGCAGATTGGCCAGCACATAACACAGGGCAATCAGCAACACGCAACCTTGCACCATGGGATAGTCGCGGCGCTGAATAGCCTCAATGGTCAGTAAGCCCAGTCCCGGCCAGTCAAACACGGTTTCGGTAATCACCGCGCCGCCCAGTACGGCGCCAAGTTGCAGGGTGAACAAGGTCAACACCGGCAACAAAGCCAGTCGTGCTGCATGCCACCACCAGATGCGCAACTCGGATACGCCATAGGCGCGGGCCGTGCGGCAGGCATCCAGCGCCATGGCCTCCAGCCAGGCTGCACGCGCCATGCGTGAGAGAATAGCCGCCAGTGCCGTGCCCAGGGTGATGGCTGGCAGAATGATGGCGCCAGGTTGTTCCATACCGGATACCGGCAGCCATCCCAGGGTGACTGAAAACAATAAAATCAACATCGGACCGAGCCAGAAATTGGGAATGGAAACGCCAAGCAAAGAAAAGACCATGGCCGCCGTATCAGCGGTCTGACCATGCCTGCGAGCCGCAATATAGCCCAGTGGAACAGCCATCAGCACCGCCAGCAGCAAGCTGACCATTGCCAGACGGAAAGTGGCGGCAGCTCGCTCCGTAAGGCGTGCCAGCACATCATGCTGATCAATAATGCTCTTGCCCCAGTCGCCATGCAACAGCCCCTGAAGATAGTGGACATATTGCACCATCAGCGGCTGATCCAAATGCAGTGCCTGACGCATGGCTTCACGGTCTGCGGCCTGCGCTGTCTCGCCGAGCAAGGCATCGACCGGATCGCCCGGCACCAGATGCAGCAAAAAAAAGACCAGCGTTACCACGCCCAGCAGTGTAGGCAGGGTTTGCAGCAAGCGGACGAGAATCAGCTGATATATGCTATGATTACACATAGCGATCATCACCCTGATGATTTTTGATGTAAGGTTCAGGCGCAGCTGAGCCTGAGCTTGGATGATAAGTCACGGACGCTCACTTAAGATTAATGGTCGATGTTCCGCCTCTGTAATCAGATTCCGGCAGCTCCAAGGCCTACTCTGATGATTTCAACAGTCGCTGGCAAGACATCCCCGCAAGCAACTCATCATGCTCCACTCTCAATGGTTTACCCAGTGCATTATTCGTATTGCTGTGGATTTTCTCCATGGCTTTCTGATAGCGCGTAAAACTGGCCTTGCAACCATCGCGAATACTGTAGTAGCGTTTGTAAGCCTGGCGAAACAGCGACTCCTTCCACTGCAAAAGTTGGCAGTCCACCACGGCACGAATCGTGATCTGATGGCAATTCTGCAGCAGGCCAAGCTCGCCACACACATCACCGGGTTTCAGTGTACACAAGTAGTATTCGCATCCGCGCCAGCAATAATTGATGCTCATCCAGCCGGATTTCACAATATACATATCTAGATTTTCTTTTTCACCCTGGGCAAACAAAGTTGTCCCCGCAGTGCAAGATACGGATCGAAGTTCTTTTGCCACGACGAGGAGAGTATGCCTCTCCAGACCAAAAAACCAGGGAATATTCATCAACATATCCAACAACAAATGCCACCGTAATACTTTATTGATGTATTACCGGAAATCAGCTTGTTGCATCAACTGATCAAGCAGTGTGTAGGGAATTTCGATTACGCTACTGTCTTCCCCGGCATATAAATCACAAATGTGCCGGTGCGCCTTCATATACAAGGCAATCTCGCCACAAATTTCACCTCGACCGATATTCGAACCTTGTCGTTTTTTCCCTTGACAGTTGATTTGAGGATACAGGTGACCCGTCGCCACCAGAAATATGCGGTCTGCTACGTCACCTTCCCTGACCAATTGTTGGCCTTGTTGATAACACCGTACCGGACATGATGTTAGCAAACGGTGGATGACGGATACGGGCTGCTTTGCCCAGAATGGGTGATGGCGTAGCACGTCACATACAGGATCTTCGTTTCCTTTGCATACCGACGGTTGACATGTTGTGCATGCATTAAATAGGCAACGGCACAACTGTCGCTCATCATCGGCGGGATAATGACTAGCATAATACTGAAACATCCGCGTTGCCTGATCTGACTGTCCTATGTTGGCATAAAGCTGCGCGATCACACCATAACACTTCGCAGCCTGCGTATGCAAACCTGCGTGATCAGATAATTGGGCCGCCATAAGCCATAGGCCCGGCTCTTTTTTTGCATGTTCAGCCAGTTGCATGCAGGATTGTGCAGCCAGTACGAAATTACCCGCCTGAACGGCAGCACTGATTATTTGATAAGTCGTCAGTTCAGACATCCCCTCCCCCTCTTTTGATTCAATGACCGCTATGCCTGAGAAACTATGGTGACGAAGTGCGCGCTACAATAACATATTCTTGCTATGGAAATGGCATTCTTCATACCTGACCTGTTCTGAAGCATCAAATATTTGGATATTTCATGGCCACGTCCCGTCAAGTGGTGTATAAAGGTTGCGTGCCATTCTTCCGGATTATTCCATCATGCGACCTTGGCCATTTCGGTCTGATGCGTTGCTGAGTTGATTGGCATATACTCCCTGATCAAGGCATCAATGCTTTCCCGGCTCATGTAACATCGGGATTGGGCCATCCACTCCTCGTTCTGCTCAATGAGCATGGCGCCCACGAGGCGGAGAATGGCCTTCCGGTTTGGAAAGACACCGACGACATTGGTGCGTCGGCGGATCTCCCGGTTCAGCCGCTCCTGCGGATTATTGGACCAGATCTTCTTCCAATGCTCCTTGGGAAAGGCTGCATAGGCGAGAATCTCATCTTCGGCTTCCAGTAGCATCTCCGCTGCACCGGGATAATCCTTCTCCAGTTGGCCCGCCACGCTCCTCAGTTGCAGCCTGGCCGTCGTCGCCGACGGCTGGGCGAAGATGGAACGCACCAAATCCGCCACGCACTCCTGATCACGCCTGGGAATGCGGCAAAGCAGGTTCTTCAGAAAGTGTACCCGGCAGCGCTGCCAGCTGGCGCCAGGAAACACCGAGGCAATCGCCTTCTTCAGGCCTGGATGCGCATCGGAAACCACCAACCGCACGCCACGAGCGCCTCGCTCCTTAAGTGAACGCAGAAAAGAGGCCCAGCCGACTTCATCCTCGCAGGTGATCACCTCCGCACCCAGAATCTCGCGTCGCCCTTCCCGATTCAGCCCCGTAGCCAGCACCAGGGCAACATTCACCACACGTCCTGCTTCTCGCGACCTCATATGCACCGCATCCAGCCACACATACGGGTACGGCCCTTGCTCCAGTGATGCGTTCCGAAAGCTATCTACCAGAGCGTCCAGTTCGCCGGCAAGCCAGGAAACCTGCGATTTCGACATGCCTTCCATGCCCAGCGCCTGCACCAATCGCTCCACCTTGCGCGTGGATACGTCCACGCAAACCACGTTCAGCAGCGCCTTCTCACTGCGTTTGCGCGGCTCAAGCAACCAGGTCGGAAAGTAACTCCCCTGTCTCAGCTTCGGCAGCTTCAACAGCATCGTGCCCACCCGGCTGTCCCAGGAGCGCTCCCGATACCCGTTCCGGCAATTCACTCGGCCATCGCTCCGCTTGCCATAGTCAGCTCCACACATGGCATCCGCTTCCGCGCTCATCAGCTCCTGAATCACGCCTTGCAGCAGCGATTTCTCCGCATCCGCTTGCTCCAACCGCTTGCAAATCCACTCCTGTACCTCATTCTTCTTCCTGGCCATTGCGTCATCCTCCTTCTGTTGATCTTCTCAAAACCAGAAGAATGACGCAGTGGCCGCCTGCCTCAATCCCTTCATACACCACGAAGCGGGACACTAACCTGGCTTACTGACGGGGATTTTAATGCGGTTGCTCTGGTGAAATCTTCGCAATCGCTTTTTAGGTGTCGCTTGACAGATGAACTAATTGCCGCAAATATACCAATGATATCAGTCAAAGGGAAACTGAATGCACCAAAGTTCGTTTGAAAAGATGAGAGCATTTCGTGATCGACGCGGAACGAATGTATGAACGCGATCCGGATAACCCGAATTTGCCCATAGTGGAAACATATGCAACTTTACAATATAATACTCCGATGCAGCGAATCAAAACTATCAGACAAGTGAAGTGGTTCTCCCTCTTTGGACATATTCACGGTGACGTTAAGGTGTGCTCATTTGCGAGTTTCTGATGAGAAAGGAGTAGCAAAATGAGCAAGAAGAGAAGAAACCACAAACCGAGCTTCAAAGCGAAGATAGCACTGGCGGCGATTCGCGGAGATCAGACGATCAGCGAGATTGCGAGCCAGTATGGCGTGCATCCGAACCAGGTGAGCAGCTGGAAAAAGATCGCCCTGGACAACCTGGAGGCACTGTTTGTTGGCAATCATTCGGCGTTTGATCCGGA
>WFOJ01000235.1 GCA_015488125.1 Mariprofundaceae bacterium | reverse complement strand
CTGCTCAGCGGCGCCAGATTGGCCAATGGTGGAATTTGCGTGCTGTTCCATTGATAGGGGCTGGCCGTGGTGCCTGCGCCGGTTGGATTACCGCTTGCACCTGCCGCAGTCCAGGTTACACCGCCATCCGTGCTGTATGCCACTGTGCCGGATACGATATTCAGCCCGGAAGTTGCCGGGTTCATGGCTTCGGAGGCCACCACATTCAGTACATTCGGTTGCCCTGTATTGCGCACAATAATAATATCCTGACCGGTACCACACAGCGGAGCCTGGGTGTTGGTGGTATCGTGGACAACCTGCATCTGCCCGGCAGGAAAGAGAAAATTGGGTTCGTTTTTCACCACTACTTCATGAAATGCACCACCGCAACCCCAACGTGCAGTCACCTTATTGCTGCCATCGGGGATGCTGCACGTTGCTCCGTTCATGGTTGCTTTCAGGGTGATGAGCCGGGTTGCACCCGGTGGTATATCGCCCAGCTGCCAGTTGGCATAAGGGCTGGTAAAGTTGACATTGCAGTTGGTCAGCGGCGCGCAGGATTGCCCGGTATTCGCCGTATTCGTTGCTGCCACATCCACCGTCACCCCGGCAGGCAAGGTATCAATCAATTCTGCCGCATAGGCTGTGCCGTTACCAGTGTTGGTGACGTATATTTTCCATTCGGCATAGCTATCAATCATGGTAATTAACTGCGGCGTGACAGAAACAGCCAATTGCCCCTGACGAATCAATGCCGGTGTGCTTTGACCGCTGCTATAAAAATCGCGCACGCCACCAGCCGTCTGATTATCATCATAAGCAAGGCTTGCCTGTAAGGGCGTGGGCGTGGTTGTGCTGCCTGCTTTCAGACGGGCAAGGAATGATATGGTACCGTTACTGCTTAACGATGCTGATGCCGGGTTCAGCGCCCAGTTCGGATTGGCGCCAGCGTTTTCCGTGTAACTCATATTCCCCGTGGTAAACATGCCGCCATACGCCGGGGTCTGGCCCGTGGGATATTCGTAACTGCCTGTCGTCAGCAAGGTCGCCAACAGGTTGCTGGCCAGCTCTTCCGTACCATTGGATGCTGTCAATGTCACGTTCAGCGGCTGGCAAACATCAATAGCGGCTGGCATGGATACGGCAATATTCGCTGAAGCTCTGGCTACCGAGACGAAAGCTCCCTGCGTATAAGTGGGAGTGCCGACACCACAGCCACCAGTGCCGCCGCCGTTGATGCTCAGCGTCACCAATTGCGTAAAATTCGCCACCGTACCGCCAAGATTGGCATCGGATACCGTGGTGTAATAATCAATATTCAGCTGATGCGCTGCCACATAAGGGTCGTTGAAATACCCCGCACCTGCAAGAAAAGCCAGATTCAGTGTCATACCGCCAGCACAGTTGTTGCTACCCACCGTACCGTTTGTGCAGCTCACGCTGGTAGCAGGCACGGCTAACGTTGCGCCGTTATCCACACGCACGCGCAATGAGCCGGATACCAGCGTAGCTCCACCAGCGCCCAGCTTGCCAAAATCATCGACATAAGTGGAACCGCTCCAGGTACCCGGATAGAGATTATCAAAAATATAACTGGCAGCAAAAGGGATCTGTTCCGCTTCCTGTGGATCGCGGGTAACATTGCCATTATCTGGAGAGCCTGCCTCAAAAGCCAGCCCGGCAACAGGCGTGCCAACGTTGAAGAGCTGGGTCACCGTCGCTCCGGGGTTATTGGTCATCAGCGGCCCGGCGCTGGCGCTGGCGGAAAGCGTGCAACCGGCAACGCTGGTCGCACTGACGCTGGCGTTATTGGTCAGGAGCGAGCCTGCCACACAGGCATCAGCCGGTGCCTGATAGTTGATGGTGGCATTGCCCACAGGCAGGGTGTTTTTGGGAATCGTCCAGGTCATCACATCGCCGGGATTGCATACCGTGCCACCGGGGCAGCTGTAACTGGTGCCAGCAGGCACGCTGACTGAGATATTGGCGATACCCGCAGGCAAAGTATCTTTCACCAGAAAAGAGCTATCGCTGATCAGCCCTGTGTTGCTTGCCGATAAGGCCAGCGAAAAACTGGAATAGGCATCCACCACCAGACGGCTGTCAGCGCTGGTTTTGCTCAGCGACAGGGAAGGCGCTGTGGTCGGTGAGGTGAGATTACTCAACACTGTGGGAACGCTGTAGGCATTGCCGCAAACATCGCTATAAACCGCCGTCCAGGTCAGGTTACTGGCCGTTGCAAATGTGCAGATATTATTGGCGGCAAGATTAAAGGTCAGCGTTGCTGTGCCGCTGATGCTGCCTGCCGGCGTGCCGCCGCTGTAGCTGAATACGCCGGTGGTCGCATTGTATGACCAGCCTGCCGCGACATTGCTGACAGTAACCGGCAATGTATGCAGCTGACTGTGCAGGGTGAAAGCGGCTGCCGTACCCAGGCCGGTATTCTGAATGGTAATGCTGACAGGTACGCTACCGGTATAGGGAATGCTGTAGTCGGGCACGCTGAAACTGACCAGTGGCAGTCGCATATCCAGCGTCACATGGGCAGTGCCAGCATCGGCAGTGGTTCCCGTTCGGTCGGTAGTATAGGCAGTGTTATCAATATTACGGCAGGAGGTAACCGTCGCCTGCACATAGGTATCAAAGCTGACACCTGGTGCCAGATAAGGCAACACACGTTTGCTGACTGTGGGACTGGTAGCAGCAGGCGTCGCCGGTGCATTCACCGTCATGCTGCTTAACGAAAGCGAGGCAGAGGGGTTGATCGCGTATTCATCCACCGACACATCAAACAGGCCGCCCAGCCCTGTATTCAGGATCGACACCGTCCAGCCTGCCGTACCATTAACTGGCTGCAATTGGCTGGATGGCAGTTTGGAGATAATAGTTGCCCCGGCATAGACCAGAATATTCAGTAGCTGACTGCCCGGTGTGCCCGTTAGCGCACCGCCATTGCTCAGCGCATAGTCCCATTGATGATTCATCTGGTATGTACCGGCAATCACGCTGCTGGCTGTGGTCAGGCCGTACTGAAAAGTCAGTGTACACTGGGCAGGTAAATCGTAGCCTGCCGGTGAAAAAGCAAAATTCAGCGTGTTGCCGGTTTGTGTTGCGCTTACCGTTGGGGTTGCGCCGCAGCCCGTACCACTGGCGGCCACCGAGGCTGTGCCAGGCACATAATGAAACCCTGCTGCCAAACCGACACTCACGCTCAGATCAAAGGCCGTATTGCCCGCCGCAGCGGTATTGCCCAGCGAAAAGCTCACTGTGTCGCCCGTGGTGGCACTAACATCCGAGGAGCCATTCCACACGCCACCAATATCCATCCATGTGCGCCCTGGCTGTGCTGCCGTCCAGCTTGCCGAAGTCGTCCAGGCGGGTGCAGCTACTGCTGCATGCATGCCAGAGAACAGCAGAATGCAAAGGAATAACAGGCGCAGCATACTGTTCATGAGGCTTTATTTCCCATCCGGCGTATAAAGCAGTACTTCAGCGCGACGATTCGGTTGCAGGCAGGCAGCCAGCGCCTGATGACTGTGGTAATCCGTATCCTTGCAGAACACGACCGGACGACGTTCGCCATACCATGCTGTTTCGATGATGTCGGCATCCACACCATGCTCAACCAGATAAGCCTTCACCTGCTCTGCACGCTCTTGCGACAGTTTCATATTGTAGGCATCACTGGCCAGCCGATCGGTGTGCGATTCAATGCGGATACGATAAGCATCGGGATACTTGCGAATGAACTGCAAGGCCGCATTCAGCGTACCCGGCCCTTTGGCCTGCAACTGATGTTTGTCCAGATCGAAATAGACGATGGTGCGATGACTCGGAATCGCCGGTTTTTTAACCACCGGCGGCATCACCGGCAATACCGGTTGCCGGCAAATACGACTGGCCGGAATACATGGCAGGGTAGCTGCCGGTGGCGGTGGCACATCGCAGGTGGCCATGGCCTTTTTCGCCCGTTGCATAAGTTCACGGGCTGCTTTTTTCTGCTTGCGGGTATGCCGCCAGCCCAGTTCGTCAAACTCATGACCGGCCCACAGTAACTGCACCTCCATGGCGGCTACAGGTTCCTGCGCACAATGGAATGTTTCCTGTTTTTTCATGGCTTCGGCTTCGTTGCGCAGCGATTTCTCGACGATGCGCGTGCCCGGCAGCAAACGGGTTTTCATGCTGATGTTATGATCTCCCCGTTCCAGTTCTTCAAGCAACTCCTGCACATAGTCAAAAGCATTTTCCACTGCGCCGGTGCGATCATTTTCGTGGTATTCGTCCCAGGAGAAATCCAGCAGAGCCTGTGCTTTGGCACGATGATAGCGCCCGAATCTGGTTTTACTGACATCGACCTCTTCCAGGCGACGCTGCAATGCGTTATACAGAGCCAGATCATGCTCCACCACCTCATCGGTGATGCGCATATCCGGCATCGAAAGATGGACTTTTGCCTGCACGGGAGGCACCAGCGCCAGTATCACAAGCATCAAGCCAAGCATATATCTCATATCAGTCTCCCGTCACGAAACGCTATTGTTCGCGGTCAAACAGCGTTTCGTCAAACTTGAAGCGAAAACGCAGAAATGCACCGCGATCCGTGTACTGGTCGGTCAGACCAGCCCGGTCGCGGAAACCAAAAATATTATAGCCCGCCGATAACCACAGATTGGCATAAAGCTGATAACCGGATTCAATGCCAATCCCCTGGTGCCGCGTGCCAAAGCCGTTGCTGAACATCGTGGAAGCAATCAGGCCGCCATCCCAGCGTTCGGTGATGTCCCACATGGCGCGGCCACTCAACGCCTGAATACCATAGGCTGAAGCCATTCCGCCAATGCTTTCCCGTGACCATCTGATGGCATAACGTCCGCTTAAGGTCAGTGGCCGCACCGGTTGCACATTGATATGCGTGGAAAGCAAATGACTCCGGGTGTCGGAGGCCAGGCCGGTATCCGCTTTTAACTGCCACTGATACATCAGCAACCAGTCCACATGATTGCGCATGGTTTCGCGATAGGCGATTCCCAGTTGAAACAAATTATCCGTCAGCATATGGCTGGTGCCACGGTTCAGCCGCCGTGACCATGTATTTTTGCCCAGCAATGACCAGTCCATATCCAGCTTGCGGCTCATCGCCAGTTTGGAAAGCATGCTGTTTTCCGCTGTGCCAAAATGAAACTCCAGGCTTCCGGAGGCTTTCCACAAGGGATTAGCCGTGTATTCCAGGCCTGTACCCAGCGTTGTTGAATTGGCCGTGCCCGGCCCGTTCAGTACGCGAATACGCTCGATATTGGTATTCAGACGCAAGCCCTCATCCAGTTGCCAGCCGTTGCGCAAACCAATCGCCGCCTGATCCTCGCGTCCGGAAATGGCATCCCGTGCCCGGTATTCACTGAACAAATGACCGTCTTTCATGTAGTTGGTGTCAATACCGATCACCGTCGAAGCATTGCCCTGTGCCGGATTCAGGCCAAATGCACCGCTGTTGCTGTTAAGGAACTCGTGCCGCATATACAGCTTGCCCTGATTGGCAAACTGATAATCCGCGCCAATGGCCATCCGGCGCTTCCGGGCATCGCGCAAATCGCGCTCATATTCACCATACACACCCAGCGCTTCCATACCAGGTATCTGTGACGATAGTTTCAGCCGTCCGCTGTCAAGCCTGTTTGGCCCGGCGATGGCACCTGTTGTTGATGCCGCGCCGCTGCTGTCCCGGCTGTGACGATAAGCTGCTTCTGCGTGCAGATAATGCCCCAGCGACTGATTGATCGCAATATCAGCGCCGCGTCGCTGCGAGCCGTTGCTTTTGTTTTTACTGAGCAATGCCCTGGCCTTGAGTTGCGTGGTTTTGCCCAGTTGCGTGTTTAACTCCGCGCCGCGTTCTTCGCGTCCGGCATTCAGGGCCGCCGATGGATTAACAAAAGTGACATCCGCACGGCCAAGGTACACGCGCCCCTGTGTTTTGCCCTGTTTGAACTGAATTTCCGCTCGCCGGGCGTTGCCCTTGCCCTTGCCCAGCGTATGACTGCGCGCACCCTCGACAATAGCACTGAATTTGTCGCCCAGTCTGAACTGCGCGTACGTGCCGGAAAGGCGCGTCGGATTTAGCGGATTTCTGTCCCGCACATGACTGGCACCAACGGTCACATGACTGCCCAGATGCAGCTGACCGTTGATACCGCCAGTCCAGAATGCCTGCGTGCCTTGCGTTACTTCGTAGGTGATGCGAATGGATTGCGGATTCAGATTCGCATCAAGGCTGGCTACCGGGGCATTCATGATCAGTCGTCCGGTAAGCGCATCAATCGCATAATCTGCAAAGCGCTGCATCGGCGTGGTTTTCAGAATGAGCGAAGGCTGATTACGGTCACGCACCAGCACTTCCACTTTTTCGCTGTTGACCAGCATGGTGGTGTTGTTCAGGTAATAAGGGCCGGAAGTGCCGTTGGCGGCAATTTCATCCACCACCTGACGGCTGACATCATGGGTAGCAAAGCCATCCACGCTGACCAGGGTATTTTCGTAGTGTTGCTGCACACCACTAAGCGTTCGATTATACAGCGATAACTTGCGTGGATCCTGCGCATCGGCCTGGGTCGTAAAATCGCCATACAACATCCACGAACGATCATGATCAAGGCGTACATAGAGGCGGGTCGTGGATTGCGCATCAAAGCCTTTGAGCGCTGAATCGCCATAAATCGGATAGTAACTGCCCGGCTGAATATCGCGCAGCAGGCGTGCTTTGGTCGTTTTATCCGAATCATAGGCAGCAGTCAGCAAATAGCTGCCCAGCACACGCCCTTTCAGAAAAACTGCCGCCCGCGCCGCTGCTTCCCGCTTGCCATTGCTGCGTGCAAACAACCGCAACTGTTGTTCAAAGCTGTCCCGCTGGCGTACTGGCTGGATGTTTTTCAGATTAAAGCTGTTGACCTGAATTCGCCCTTCAAGCACGCCGACAGCGATCATGGGCCGCAATGGTGGCAAAAAGTCGAGCTGTACGATTTTTTCAATTATGCCGCTGCTGATACGGATTGTTGCCTCGCCTGGCTGTTGCGGCGGGTAAAGCAAAAATTCCTGCCGGCCACCTTCCATGAATACCTGTACACCCTGCTCCTGCGGGTTCACATCTTTTGCCTTCCAGCGTCCCAGCGATGTTTCCAGCGTTAGCGGCGTGCGCACTGTTACCGGTACGCCATGGGCATCGGCCAGTTCCACGGCTACTGTCACCGGTGAATGCCCGTCGGCATCGGCGCTGTCCGGGATGGTCAGCTTCAGTTGCGCCAGTTCTCCGGGGGCAATCAGATGAATGGTTTTCTCACCACGCTTGTTGCCAAAGGGGTCATACACGGCTGCCCGCAAGGTGTTTTTACCCGGCTTCAGGCTCAGGCCGATATATTGCCAAAGTTCCAGCCCTCTGGCCTGTAAACTGCTGCGCATGCCGATCTTTTTGCCGGAAATCAGATCGCCGTTAACCCATAGTTTGAACGTACTGCGCAATTCTCCCTTGATCAGCACATTGCTCTGCGTGTAAGGCAGCGTATCGCCGTCATGCAGATCAACAAAACCAAAATGATTGTTCATCAGATGCATGCGTTGTTCGATTTCCGCCTGCATGACCTCGCCTACCGGAGCAACAGGTAAATGGCTGTTCTTGCTGTTCAGGCCGCCTGGCACATCCGGTTGCTCAAAGCCGGGCAAAGGCTGCTGCGGAGTCAACATGCCACTGGCAACCGGTGAGCGCTGACCATAGGGCAAGGCCTTCAGACCTGCTGCCACACCGGTAGCGTTGATGCTGCGTTGTAATTCGGAAACCTGTACGCTGCCCTGGTCACGCCGCTCATAGACCTCGGCGCGGATGCTTTCCGTGCAGTTATTCAGGGCAAAATCAGCGCGATGCCAGTCGCCTTTTTTCAAATCCACAAAACGGCTATCACCCACGCCGCCATGACGATTCGACAAATTGCTCATCTGCGCGCCTTTGGGCAAGGTGATGCGATCCACCTTGACCACATGGGTGCGCGGCTTCAGGCCGTACAGGCTCCACTTGCCCTCGACATCGGTAATCGCAAAAGTGCCATCCTCCAGATAGAGACGAACACCGGGAATACCGATTTCTTCCTTACCCTGCATACGATTGCCATCACAATCCATATACACTTTACCAAACAGATAAGCCTGATCACCAAGCATGCCTGCCGTTACTTTCACTTTCGCCATTGCTGTATTGGAGCGCAGCACGGGCGATTGCGCCCAGGCAATATTATTGCCATCGCCCTGAAGGCTGCCCACGCCAACCCGTGCCCGATAGCGGAAGGTGGTGGTGGCGCCTGCCCGCAGCACGCCGATATTGAAGTTTAGCTGAGGGCCGGGCGCACCCGCCGGATCAGCAATCGCCGTACCATCCCGTGTGCCACTACCGTGAATATAGACAAAACCGTGCGGCAACACATCGTGCATCACGACCTGGTTAATATCAACGGTCAGTGTGCTCCTGATGCTGACGGTGTAATCCACATAACCGCCGAGTTCCACGGTATCTGTTGAAGCCACCTTGCTGACCACCAGCCCGATGGCCGGTATGGGATCCATAGGCACATCCAGCACCACCGGTCCGGCTGCCGGCGTAACGCTGAAGGTGCCACCATATGAGCCACTGGTGGCCACCGCATTGGGGTTGCCAAGAATGGTATATTGCGGCGGCAGTTGTGCCAGCGGCACGGTGGATGGATAAGTGTAACCATTGGGCACGGCTGCAATCTGCAGGTGATAATTGCCCGGTGCCACCAGCGGAAACTGGAAAAAGCCGTAGGCATCGGTGATGACCGTATTCGGCGCAGGCGTTACGCCATTAAATTGCAGAACCGTGGCAGGCAGGCCGGTGGCATTGTCGATCAGCGTCACCGACACGCCGGGAATGGGCTGACCGGTATTGCTGTCAAACACCGTGCCACCGGGGTCAACCAAAATATTGGTGCGGGCGGTGATGGCCGTGCCGCAACTGGTAATCGTTGCCGTCAGTGTATCCTGATTCAACACTTCCATGATGCCATTGTTCAGGGTCGCGGGAAACAGGCTGCCGTCGCGGGTTGGCAGATTATAGGGGCTGGTAGCCATCTGAAAAATACCTGTATTGGGACCTGTTTCCTGAAACATCAGGGTTTCAGTATCGCCGGTCAGTGCCGAGGTAATGGTCACAGGACGCTGCTCGGCAAGCAGTGGATTCACATTGCACGATGAGGCGCTGGCCTGCACATACAGTGGATAGCCAATGCCAATGGCTGGTGCAATACGACTGTAGCTGGTGTCGGTATAGTAATCAATTATGGGTGCCGTCAGCACTGTGGCCACAGCAGTGCTATTGGAGGCGTTGTACACGGTATTGGCATAAACATCGCGATAAAGTGCCACCGCCGTGTTATTGATATTGCCAGTTGCATTGCCGTTGATGATCACGTTGAAGCCTAATACCTCATGACTCCCTGGCGGAAACGTGGTGTAGGCAAAGGCAACAGCATCAACGTTGTTCAGGGTGGCCGGGGGAACGGTTGTGTACTGATCCTGCGGCACGCCGCTGATGTGATAGAGAACAGTGGATGCTGCGGCACTGGTAATGCCGCTGAACGTGGTATTGGCCGGAATAATATCACGTACCAGTACCATGGAAGCAGTCACGCCATCGACCAGCAGTGGCACGGGTGGCGCGTTGCCCAGCCCCGGATTTGTAGCCGTCAGTGTATAACTCAGTGTTGCACCGGGGGCGGCATTGGTGGTGCTGACCTGTTTGTACACATTAACGCTGCCGCTGGCGGCCACGGCAGCCGTGTAGGAATCCAGCGGAAAGTTCACCGTGACCGCGCCTGTTGCTGCCGAGACGATGAAGTTGCCGCCATAGGATGCGCCACCGTTCACAGGATCGCCGGTAACAGTATAGCCAGCGGGCAATTGTGCTACCGGCGTAGCAGAAGGAAACAGATAGCCACCTGGTGGCTGCACCTGAATGCGATAAGTGCTCGGTGGCACCGTCGGAAACTGATAACAACCATAACTGTCCGTCACTTGCGTGGCTGATAGTGGTGTGATGCCGTCAGCAGCAAAGACTGTTGCTGCACCACCGGCATTGCCACCATTACCCTGACCTGTGACATCAATCAGCGTCACTGTACTACCGGCAAGGCCAGCACCGGTTTGCGAATCAAAGGTGCAGCCAACCGGATCAACAAGAATTTGTGTGGTCACCGAGGCAGTGCCACAACCGGGCATGCTGGCCGTCAGGGCATCATTGGTCAGCGTCTCAATCGTACCATTATTGATTACCACGGCCACCAGGCGCGCATCCTGCGTCGGGATGCCGACGGCTGTCTGCAATCGGAAAACACCGGTATTGGGACCGGTTTCCACGAGCACATATTGTTCACTGTCACCCGTCAGGGCAGAACTGATGATCACCGTTCGCGTTTCCGCCCGTTGTGGATCCACATTACAGCTGGCAGCGCTGGCCTGCAAGTAGAGCGGATTGCCCAGTATGGTTGCCGGTGTCACCACCTGATAAAGGTTATTGGTATAGTAATCCATGGTGGGCGGCAACAGGCTGACATTCGTTTGTACGGTGTTGGAAGGGCTTTGCGTTAGCGCCGGATTCAGTGCATCATGAAAATATACTGCGCCGCTGTTATTCACCGGCCCGGAGGCATTCTGGTTGACGGTGACGGCAAACTGCATGGTCAGCGCGCTGTTGGCCGGAAAACGGCTGAAGGCCACAGCCACGGCATCAATTTGCGCCAGACTGGCGGGTGGTGTGCTGAGATAGGTATGCAGGGGATCGCCAAAACGGTGGTATAAAGCCTGGCCACCACCAGTATTGCGAAACGCAGCAAACGTTGTGTTGGCCGGAATAACATCATGAATAATCACCCGCTGCAAGGTATAGCCATCAATGCTGATGCTACGCCCGATGGCTGCACTGACGCCGGTATTGCGAGCATTCAGCGTATAGGTCAGCACATCATTGCGCATGGCATTGGGAATATCCACCGATTTGCTGATAGCAATGATTGCGCCATTGCGCGAAACAACGCCATCGGTGTTAACAGCAGAGCGGGTCGTACCAGCGATACGCGCCGTGAGCTGAACATAGGCATACACATCAAAGGCCACTGTCGCCGGTACACTGCCGGTCAGCAGCAGGCTGGTGGATGCCCCGGCAGCCAGTGGCAGCGGCGTGGCGGGAGTCAGCACTGTTTCACCTGCATCAGCCACGCCGTTGCCATTGGTATCATGAATAATTCGCAGATTATTCAGATCGTAGGCATCATTCAGCAGATTCAGGGCACTGAGCAAATAATTTGCACTGCTATTGCCCGTGTTGGTAAGCGTGTGGCTGAGGTAGACGGTGCCGCCGGGAGAAACACCTTGTGTTTGATTACGGTCAAGCTGTATGCCCTGAAGGGGCAGGACGCGGGCACGTACGGTATTGGAGGAAAGATTGCTGTGCAGACCGGAAGAGCTGTCGATATAGGAGGACTGCGCCTGATTGCTGATGAAGCTGCCTGCCACGGGCGCAGCACAAAGCACAGCGCTGCTAATCATCAGCAGCAATACAGCCAGCGATATGCGCAGCGCAAAGTTCACAATCAGAATAACCAATCCTTTTTTCTTGTTGTCACGTTTTTGCGTGGGGGTATACGCCTGGGCAACCACGAGGGATGCCCCTACGGATTACGGTTGCATTCGCAATACCGCGTGGATGTTCAATCGCATCGAATAAAAAATGTATGGACGGGGCAGAACCCCGCCCACACATCAAACGCCGGGATGCCCTCCCGGCAGGGGAATCGTCAGATCAGTTTAAGGTGCAATGCGCACGCCAAACTGAATCGTTGCCGATTGTGTTGGTGTTAATGTGCCAACATTGATGCTGATCGTTCCGGCTGCACCACAGGCAGGCGTGGCAGTTACCGTGCCCACAGTAGTGCTGGCAGCAACTGGTGCAGCACCGACATTCGCTGTACAGCCAGCATCGGTAGCCGCGTGATAGGTGGTATTCGCAGGCGTTGAATCGGAGACAACCAGGCTGGTGACATCTGCCGTACCGGCATTGGTTGCCACTACCTGATAGCGAATACACTGACCCGGGTTACCTTGTAAATCAGCGGTGGAGAAGGCTGTGTCCGCATAGCCATCGCAGAGTGCGTCCAGCGCCTGGGTCTTCACCAGACGAACCTGACCGGCAATCACCGTGGTATTGTCCTGATTGCTGACCGCTGCTGGTGCAGCTACCGCATTGATAGCCGTTGCTGCCGTCGCTGTAATGGTCGTGGTATTGATGTCGTTCACTGCCGCGCCGAGCGGTGCAAAGACCTTGACGAACAAGGTCGCGGATTCAGCAACATCCAGACCAGCAGCCACGGAAGCACCATTTGTACCGCCACTTAAACTGAACAGATCGGTGACCACAGGGTCGGTCGCGTTCAGCGTACCGCTGTTGTCCTTGTCCCAATACACCACTGAAGTCCAGCCATTGCCGGAAAGCGAGTTCTGCGCATTGGTGTAACCATCGATAATCACACTACTGGTCGCTGCAGTCTCACTGCCTGTTGCCACAGTGCCTTCAGCCACGTTACCCACGTTGGTGATGGTATGCGTATAGACCACAGAGCCACCGGGGAATACCTGACCGGCATTATTGGTGGTGATTTGCAGGCTGCGTACCGTGCGGATGGTGACAGCATCGGTTTTGATATCCAAGGCATTGGATGTCGGTGACTTGGCGCGGAAATAAATATCCACCGTGCCCGGAGCCTGTGTTGCCGGAATGGTGACAACCGCACAGACGAGCTTGTTGGCACCGGCATTGATCGT
>WFOJ01000234.1 GCA_015488125.1 Mariprofundaceae bacterium | reverse complement strand
GTGTTCAAATACGTTTCATTCTTTTTTCATTTTAAGATGGAACATTCCCCCTGTTGTGTTGATAACACAACCACATACCATAGCTCAAGGAGAGTAATCTTGCGATATTGTATTCGTTCGGCTCAGCTCGTGGCCCTGCTGCTGGGCTTTCTGCTGACAACACAGGTGCAGGCCATGCCGGACAGTTTTGCCGACCTGGCAGCAGAACAAAGAAAATCCGTGGTCAACATCAGCACCACCAAGCGTGAACGTGTACAGCTTCCCGGGATGCAGAATAATCCCTTCGGAGGCTCCCCTTTTGAACAGTTTTTTCATGATTTTTTTGGTCAGATGCCAGAGCGTGAGTCGCATGCCCTAGGCACAGGTTTTGTGATTTCGGCCAAAGGTTATATCGTCACCAATAATCATGTGGTCGAAGGTGCGGATGAAATCATCGTCAAAACGTCAGATGGTGAGGAGTATCCGGCAGAGCTGGTAGGCACAGACAGCAAGCTGGATGTTGCACTGATCAAAATCACCAAAGCCAAGGGCAAACGCTTCCAGCCAGTGCGCCTTGGTAATTCCGATCAGTTGCGCGTTGGTGACTGGGTGGTGGCCATCGGCAATCCCTTTGGTCTGGAGCAAACGGTGACGGCGGGTATTGTGTCAGCACGCGGCAGGGTGATTGGTTCTGGTCCCTACGATGATTTCATTCAAACCGATGCGGCGATTAACCCGGGCAACTCCGGCGGCCCGCTGTTCAACGTCAATGGCGAGGTAATCGGCATCAATACGGCTATTTATTCGCGCAGTGGCGGCAATAACGGCATTGGTTTTGCCATTCCGATCAACCTGGCGCGCACGGCCTTTGAGCAATTGCGCGAGTACGGGCATGTGCAGCGTGGTCGCATTGGCGTGTTTATTCGCGATGTGGATAAGGAAACGATGAAGGCGCTGGGTTTGAAGAATCGTCGCGGCGCCCTGGTGCCACAGGTAGAGGCAGGCTCTGCCGCTGATCGCGCGGGCATTGAGGCCGGTGACGTGATTACCGCTGTTGATGGTGAAGCATTGAAAAACTCACACGATTTGCCGATTCGCATCGCTCGCCATCACCCCGGCGACCGGGTGGTGCTGGATGTGGTGCGCAATGGTCACCACCTGAAGATTCCGGTGATTGTTGAAGAAATGACGGAAGAGCATGCCAGCAGCAAAGGCGGTCAAGGTAAAGCCACAGAACTTAGCTCACTGGGTATGCAGTTGCAGCCAGCGACACCCCAGGCGCTTCAGCAGCTTGGCGCAGCCGTGCAATATGGCCTGATTGTCAAACGGGTATTGCGCGGTTCGCCGGCAGCAGCCAGAGGCATTAACCCCGGTGATGTGATTTACAAGGTGAACGGTGAACGGGTCAAAACACTGCAAGCGTTCCGCCGCATACTGAATGCGCTGGATGATGGCGAAGTGCTGCGTATTCTGATGGATCGTCATGGTAATCAGGCGTTTCGTATCCTTCGCCCACTCAATTCAAGAAACTGATGGAAGCTGCTCGCTTGCAGTTGATGACGCGCAAGGCATGTTGCCTGTGTGAGGATGCGGAGCGCATTATTCAGCAACTGGCCAGCGAGGGGCTTTGTACGTTTACCTTGTGTGACGTGGATGAAGATGTGGCGCTGGCTGCACGCTATGGCATGGATGTGCCAGTGCTGCTGCACGACGGCCAGCGCCTGATGCAGCATCGGATTGATGCTGCATCACTGCGTGACTATCTGTTACACCGCCCAAAGGAGTAGCCTTGCCCGAAATCATTTTTGATGATCAACAGGTGCGAAAATCACTCAAACGCATGGCCAAAGCCATGGCTGACGATGAAGTCTATCTGGTGGGTATTCGTCGCGGTGGTTCGCGCCTGGCCAATGCCCTGCAAAAACGCCTGCGAAAGCAGGGCGTCACGGTGTGGCGGGGTGATCTTGACATCAGTTTTTATCGTGATGATCTTGAACAGACCTCATTGCATCCGGTGGTACACAGCAGTGAACTGACGGAAGATATTTCCGGGCGGCATATCTGGCTGGTGGATGATGTGTTGTTTACCGGGCGTACCATCCGGGCAGCGCTGGATGAATTGTTTGATTACGGGCGACCTGCTTCGGTATCGCTGGCCGTGCTGATCGACAGAGGCGGGCGGGAACTGCCCATCCAGCCGGATCTCGTCGGCCTGCAATATACAGCGCCGGAAGATGCCCTGATTGACCTGCATATCGAAAAAGATCACGAAGGAAAGTCACGCTGGCGCGTGACGCAGCGTGCCCGATGAAACATCTGTTTGGCATTGCCGAATTATCGGCGGAACGCATCCGTCATTTACTCAGTATCAGCGCCTCCATGCAGGGAATTAACCGCCGCAGCATCAAAAAAGCTCCGGCGCTACGCGGCAAGACAGTGATCAATCTGTTTTTTGAAAATTCTACTCGCACCCGCACCAGCTTTGAAATTGCCGGCAAGCGCCTGTCAGCGGATGTTATCAATATTTCCGCCTCCACCAGCGCTACCAAAAAAGGGGAGTCCCTGCTGGATACCGGTCAGACGCTGGCGGCCATGCAACCGCATGCGCTGGTTATTCGGCATTCGCTGGCCGGTTGCTGTCACTTTCTGGCGGACTTTCTGCCGCATACATCCATCATTAATGCCGGTGATGGCGCCCATGAACACCCGACGCAGGTATTAACGGATTTACTGACCATCGAACAGGCATTGGGCACGACGATCACTGGCAAGGTGATGACCATGGTCGGTGATATTGCGCATTCACGGGTCGCCCGCTCCCACTTGCTGGCGGCACAGAAACTGGGGTATCATATCCGCCTGGTGGCGCCCAAAACATTGTTGCCGGTACAGGTGGAGCGTTTCGGCTGTAGCGTGTCACATGATTTCGACGAAGCCATTGAAGGCAGCGACATTGTGTACATGCTGCGGGTGCAAAATGAACGGCTGGCATCCGCCTGCTGCTTCCCTTCGGTACGCGAATACCACGAAACCTATGGGCTTCATCGTCAACGGCTGGCGCGTGCTGGTGATCATTGCCTGGTCATGCATCCAGGGCCGATGAACAGAGGTGTGGAAATCGCCACTGATGTGGCCGACTCACTGCAAAGCCGGGTGCTGGAGCAGGTGGAAAACGGCGTGGCTGTGCGCATGGCGGTACTGACCGAATGCATTATGCACCGGGATGCCGCTGCTGCGGAGGCTGCGGAAAACGAGGATGAAGACGATGAAGATTGATTTGCTGATTCAGCATGGTCGCCTCATCGACCCGGCCTCGGCTGTTGATGAAATCGCTGATGTGTGGATCCACGATGGCCGCATTGCAGGCACAGGCTGCTTCAGCGGCAAGGCCAAACGAACGATTGATGCCCGTGGCATGATCGTCTGCCCCGGCCTGATTGATATGCATGTGCATTTACGCGAACCCGGTCAGGAATGGAAAGAAGATATTGCTTCGGGTTCAAAAGCGGCGGTAGCGGGCGGCGTTACCCGCGTATGCTGCATGCCCAATACCCAACCATGCCTTGACCATGCCGGTGTACTGGCGCAACTTGCTGCCCGCAATCAGGCCGTCGGACTGGTGCACCTGCACCCCATTGCGGCTGTCAGCAAGGGCCTGAAGGGCACGGAACTGACGGAAATGCGCGAACTGGCCGCTGCCGGTGCAGTGGCCTTTTCGGATGATGGCAAGCCCATCTGGCATGCGGGCGTGATGCGCAAGGCGCTGGAATATGCCTCCAGCTTCGGTTTTCTGGTTATTCAGCATGCTGAAGAACCCACGCTCACCGCTGGCGGGGCGATCAATGAAGGCTGGGTGTCAACGCAAATGGGCGTTCCTGGCATGCCCGCTGAAGGTGAAGACAGCATTATTGCCCGTGATATCATGCTCACCCGACTGACGGATGCGCGCTATCATGTGGCGCATATTTCTACCGCTGGCGCCGTCGCGCAGGTGCGCGCCGCGCAGCAGCAGGGGCTGAAGGTGAGCGCTGAAGCTGCGCCTCATCATTTTGCCCTGACTGAGGAAGAAGTTCTGGGTTACCGCAGCGATGCCAAAATGAGTCCACCATTGCGTACCGAAGCGGATCGTCAGGCGGTGATTGAGGGGCTGCGCGATGGCACGATCGCCGTGATTGCCACTGATCATGCGCCTCACCACGAAGACGACAAGCGTTGCGGCCTTGAATGCGCGGCTTTTGGCATTGTCGGTCTGGAGACCATGCTACCAGTATCGCTGATGCTGGTACGCGAAAAGGTATTATCGCTCTCCGAACTGATCGCCAAAATGACGGTGAATCCGGCACGTTTGCTCAACCTTGCCGCTGGCCGACTGGCCAAAGGCGATATTGCCGATGTCTGCGTGTTTGACCCTGATGAACAATGGACGCTGGATCGCAACAGGCTTTATTCCAAATCACGCAACACGCCATGGCATGGCAAGACCATGCAGGGACGTGTGCGGCATACGATTACCGCAGGCAAGCTGGTGTTTTCACTGCCGGAGGCATCATGACGGATATGCACACCGC
Source organism: Mariprofundaceae bacterium (assembly GCA_015488125.1). Lineage (GTDB taxonomy): Bacteria > Pseudomonadota > Zetaproteobacteria > Mariprofundales > Mariprofundaceae > AB-137-C09. The sequence continues at coordinate 912 of WFOJ01000234.1, read as the reverse complement.
CTCCTGTCTGGAACTTCGTCTGCCTGCTGCCTTGATGGATGAAGAAGCATTTGCCCTGCTCAGCCTGCAACTCGATGCCCTGGGCTATGGTGAGGAACGCGATGTGCAGCGTAACAGTACGCAGCGTACCGCGTGGTTCACCTGTAGCGAAGATGTGCAGGCGCAGCGCGAACAATTACGTCAGGTGCTGATGCAGCGCGGGTTGCCTGCCGATGCCATCCACCTTGTTTTGCTGGATGATGAGTGGGAAACGGCATGGCAAAAAAACTGGCGAGCACAGGCCATTGGCCAGCGTCTGTGCGTGCGTCCGTCCTTTTGCGATCCCCTGCCTGACCGGGATGTGGATATTGTATTGGAGCCAGGCATGGCTTTTGGCACGGGAACACATCCGACGACGCGCTTATGCCTTGAAGCTGTTGAGCGCTATTGTCTGCAACAGCCACCCGCCAGCATGCTGGACATGGGCGCAGGCTCCGGTCTGCTGGCCATTGCCGCGCTGAAGCTGGGGGCGAATCGTGTACTGGCTGTCGATCATGATGCTGATTCCGTTGCCGCCTGCCGTGAGAACGCCGCCCATAACCATGTGCAACTGCAAGTTGAACTGGCCGATACACCACCGGCTGAGCGTTTTGAACTGGTGGTGGCCAACATCCTTGCCGGGCCATTGCTGGCCATGGCAGCGCCATTGGCTGCCTGCGTGCAACAACAACTGATTCTCTCCGGCCTGTTGTGTGCGCAGGAACAGGCGATTTGCACCGCTTATGAAGCCTGCGGGCTGCGCCTGAGCGGACGCGCAACCCAACACGAAGATGGCGATGACTGGCTGGCGCTGCATTTTATCCGGGAGTAAGTAGTGCGTCCCGTCAATGAAGATCTTGCCGCGATTCTCGGTGCCGAGCGCATGCAAATGCT
>WFOJ01000233.1 GCA_015488125.1 Mariprofundaceae bacterium | reverse complement strand
GAGCGTTTGCTGAAGAAACGCATTGAAAAAACCACGGTTGCCGGTTTCGAGCCGACAGCGGAAGATATGCCCGCAGAACAAAAGCCGGCAAATACCCGTCAGCCACGCGGCAAACGGGCCGCAGAGCATCGCCGTCCACGCCGGGCGCGCCGCTCAGGCAGCGCACGCCCTGGAAGGGTATGATATTTTGAGGTGAGGATAACATCAGGGAGAACTTGTTGTCACCAGAAGTCTGTCGGGCTTTGACAAATCTACTACGAAACACTGGATATTGGCCACATTTTCGCCCTGTCTTTGTTAAATAGGACGGCTATTTACCGCCAACAGATCGTATATTTGGCTCAACCCCGCTATTTCTCGTGACGGTTGCCAAAGTCCGACAGGCTCCGAGCGCACGGCTTTTTGCATGCTTTAGCCAGGAGGTAACACTTTTACCCATGCCTGTTCTGTGATTCGCTATTTCCTCATCTGGTAGTTTCGATATAGCCTTGCGGGATCAGGCTGTGTTGATACGCTGTTCTGCATAGTCTGGTTCGGAGGGGATAATGGCAAAAAAATCGGTAGAATTGCGGTATCATACGCCAGCGGAATGGGCGGCGACGGCATTGGCCGATGTGGCGCATTTGCTTGCCGATCACGCCAATTGCGAGCGCAAGGCCAGTGCCATGGCGATGAGTATGATTGTGCGCTTCCCCGATCGCGAGGCGATTGCGCCAGCGCTGATTGATCTGGCCATTGAAGAGCTGGATCATTTTCGCCAGTGCTATCAGCTGATGCAGCAACGTGGCATTGCCCTGATTCCGGATAGCCGTGACCCTTATATCCATGCTTTAACCCGCCATCAGCGTCATGGCCGGGATGAACATTTCCTTGATCAGCTATTGATTTTTTCACTGGTGGAAAATCGAGGCGCTGAACGTTTCCGGTTGATTACCCAGGCCAGTGATGATGATCCCGAACTACAGCGGTTTTATAAATCGTTATGGGCTGCCGAGGCACGGCATGGCAATCTGTTTGCCGAACTGGCGTTGCAATATTTCGATGAAGCAGTGGTTTATGCCCGTTTCGCTGAACTGGCTGAGGTGGAAGGCAACATTGTTGCTGAACTGCCCTGGCGCAGTGCCCTGCACTGATACACGGTCAAAGGAAAATATATGCCACATCTTGTGCTGATTGACGGCCCTAACTATGTGTTTCGCGCGTTTCACGCCGTGAAACACAATCTGCGTAACAGCAAGGGTGAACCGACCAATGCCCTGTTTGGTTATGTGCAAATGCTGCGCAGTGTGCTTGATCGTTTGATGCCGACCCATGTAGCTGTCGTTTTTGATCCGCAGGGCGGCACTTTTCGCCATCGCATGTATGCCGATTACAAGGCACATCGCCCGCCCATGCCAGAGGAGCTGGCAGCGCAATGGCCGCGTATCTTTGAACTGACCGATGCCTTTGGCTTTGCCCGCTTATGCGTCGATGATTATGAAGCCGATGATGTGATCGCCACGCTGGCAACGGCGGCGCAGCAGCGTGAAGGCTGGGATGTCAGCATTGTTTCGACCGACAAGGATCTGATGCAACTGGTCAATGATCGCGTCTGGATGATTGATACCATGCGCAACAAGGAATACGGGCCGCAGGAAGTGTGTGAACGCTGGGATGTGGATAGCCCGCAAAAAGTCCACGATCTGCTGGCCTTAACGGGCGATTCGGCGGACAATATTCCCGGTATTCCCGGCATTGGCCCCAAAACAGCGGCGCAATTGCTGCGTGACTGGGGTTCATTCGATGCTGTGCTGGACAATGCAGCGGCTATTCCCCAGAAAAAACGCCGTGAAAACATCCTTGCCCATTGTGCAGATGCCCGACTTTCGTGGAAGCTGGTGGCGCTTGAGCGGCATGTGCCATTGCCTTTGTCGCTGGATGAGCTGATCCCGGCTGAAGCGGATCGGCCACGCCTGCACGCCTTGTTTGAACAACTGGAGTTTCGTCGTCTGACAGCGGAATTTGCCGATGATGGCGCTGTGCCGCACGGCCTTGATGCGCCAGCAGCGGCAGATAGCGATGACAAGCACAACCTGCGCTGCCACTGCATTACTGATGAAGCGGCGCTGACAGCGCTTTGCCAGCGTTTACAAGCGGCTGAACTGGTGGCTCTGGATACCGAAACCACGGCCTTGCATGTTCACGATGCCGAGCTTGTCGGCCTTTCGCTGGCCGTGGCTGGTGATGAGGCCTGGTATATCCCTGTTGGCCATGTTGCCAATGATGATGGCGAAACGCCGGTGCAGCTGCCGCTGACGATGGTATTGAAGCATCTGAAACCGCTGCTTGAGGATGCAACGCTGGCCAAGTGTGGTCACAATTTGAAATTTGATCTACAGGTATTGCGCCGGGTGGGCATCAGACTGGCCGGCGTGGTTGCTGATTCGATGTTGCTGGCCTACTGCCTGCAAGCGGGGAAATACCCGCCGAGCCTGGACAAGCTGGCGGCTGATTTTCTCGATTACCAGTGTACCAGCTATGAAGAGGTTGTCGGCAAGGGCAAGAAGCAACGTTGCTTCAGTCAGGTGCCACTGGATGTTGCCACGGCTTATGCCGGTGAAGATGCCGCGATCAGCTGGCGGTTGACGCAGTTGTTGCGTGAACGTCTGGCGGAACACATCGTGCGCCATGATCGCATCGAACTGCCTTTGTCGCAGGTGCTGGCCGAGATGGAATGGCAGGGTGCCTTGCTGAATGTGGAGGCGCTGGCTGCCCTGTCGGCCCGTTTTTCCAGCCGTATTGAAACGCTTGAAGCAGAGATTCACCGCCTGGCGGGTGAAAGCTTTAATATTCATTCGCCCAAACAACTGGGGGTGATCCTGTTTGAGCGACTTGGCCTGCCCGGTGGCAAAAAAACCAAAACAGGGCAATGGTCCACCACGCATGCCGTGCTTGAAGAGCTGGCTTTGCAACACGAAGTCCCCCGGCTGATTGTGGAAGCGCGCAGCCTGAGTAAACTCAAATCGACTTATACGGATGCCTTGCCCCGACTGGTGCATCGGCGTACAGGGCGGGTGCATACCAGCTATAATCAGGCGATTACCAGCACCGGCAGACTTTCCTCATCCGATCCGAATTTGCAGAATATTCCGGTGCGTGGCGAAGAAGGGCGGCAGATTCGCAAGGCCTTTGTGGCGCCGCCGGGTTATGTGCTGATTGCCGCCGATTACTCGCAGATTGAACTGCGGCTGATGGCGCATTTCTCTCAGGATGCGGGTTTGTTGGCAGCCTTTCGCGCCGGTAAGGATATTCACCGCAGCACTGCTGCTGAAGTTCATGGCCTGGATGAATCCGAGGTAACAGCAGAGCTGCGTCGTCAGGCCAAGGCGGTGAATTTTGGCATTCTTTATGGCATGAGCGCCTTTGGTTTGGCCAAACAACTGGGGATTCCGCGCCAGGCGGCGCAGCAGTTTATTGATCAGTATTTTGCCCGTTATCCGGGCGTGCACAGCTTTATGGATCAAACGCTGGCGCTGGCCCGCGAGCAGGGCTGGGTACAAACGCTGATGGGGCATCGCGTGCATCTGCCGGAGATTAACAGCCGCAACGCCGCCAGACGCAGCTATGCTGAACGCACCGCCATCAACGCTCCGCTGCAAGGCTCGGCAGCCGATATTATCAAGGTGGCCATGATTCGTATTCAGCAGGCAATGCCCACGCTGTGTCCTGAATTACGCATGATTTTGCAGGTGCATGATGAACTGGTGTTTGAGTGCCCCCGGCAG
>WFOJ01000232.1 GCA_015488125.1 Mariprofundaceae bacterium | reverse complement strand
TGCTGGAGCAGGCGCTGGCTCGCTATGATGGCACGGTGATTCTGGTCTCCCATGATCGTGCCTTTGTGGATCGCGTAGCCTCACAGGTACTGGCTTTTGAAGGCAATGGCCGACTGGTGCATATTCATGGCGGCTATTCCGATTATCTGGCTTGGCGCCAGCGTCAGCAGGCATTGGCAGCCGCGCCAGCCAGTGAAACAATAAAACGGCCTGGCAGCAAACGCCCGGCCAGACAAGCTCAGAAGCTTTCCTATAAGGAACAGCGTCAACTTGATGCCCTGCCGGGGCAAATCGAACAACTGGAGGCAGAGCAACGGCGCATTGAGCAGCGCTTTTGTGATCCTGATTATTTTTCCCGCCAGACTGAGGCTTACCGGCGTGACCAGCAACGCCTGCAGCAATTAACAGAAGAACTGGCTGCCGCTTACCAGCACTGGGAAGCGCTGGAAGAAAAACAGCAACGATTAGTTGCGGCATCTGCCACGTGAACATAGCACCTATCCATGCCTAGGAGTCTGTCGGGCTTTGGCAATCGTCACGAGAAATAGCGGGATTGAGTCAAATATGTGACCTGTTTGCGGCGAATAGCAGCGCTATTTAACAAAAACAGGGCGAATATTTGGCCAATATCCGCTTTTTCGTAGTAGATTTGTCAAAGTCCGACAGACTCCTAGTCAGCGCAGATACATGGCATCCGCGCCAACAGCATCATACAGGATGTATAAATCTCGGTGATTTTTTGGTGTGTTATGTTTCGGTGTGCAGGGTGTTGGCTTTACACGTTGCCATGCGGCGGGATGAGGGCGTGGTGTGTTGTTGTGTGTGCAGGCCAAGCTTGCGAAATAAAGCTTGATCACTGTGTTCCTGCTGATTATTCGCCGTCAGCAGTTTTTCGCCATAAAACACAGAGTTGGCACCAGCGAGAAAGCAGAGCGCCTGCAAGGATTCGTCCATGGATTCCCTGCCAGCGGAAAGGCGCACATATGATGATGGCATGGTAATGCGGCTGACGGCAATCGTGCGAACGAACTCCAGCATATCAAAATCTTCGTTATGCTCCAGTGGCGTGCCTTCAATGCGCACCAGTAGATTGATGGGTACAGATTCAGGGTGTGGCTCCATACGCGCCAGTTGGGCGATCAACCCGGCGCGGTGACGGCGACTTTCGCCCATGCCAACAATGCCGCCGCAACAGACGTTCAGTTTGGCTTTGCGCACATGGCGCAGGGTATCAAGGCGATCCTGATAATTGCGGGTGGAAATAATATCCTCATAAAACTCCGGCGAAGAATCAAGATTATGGTTATAATAGTCCAGGCCAGCCTCACGCAGCCGCATGGCCTGTTCTTCGCTAAGCATGCCCAGCGTGGCACAGGCTTCCATGCCTTCATCCTTGATGCCGCGCACCATCTCCAGCACCAGCTCGAAGGCGCGGCCTTTGGGTTCGCGCCAGGCCGCGCCAATACAAAAGCGCGTGGCACCGCGTGCCCTGGCTTCACGGGCTGCGCGCAACACGGCGTCTTTGGCCATCATCCCCTCACTGGCAACGCCGGTATCGTAATGGGCGCTTTGCGGGCAATACTTGCAGTCTTCCGGGCAGCCACCGGTTTTAACCGAGAGCAAGGTGGAAAGCTGAATTTCATTGGCATCGAAATATTGGCGGTGGCATTGCTGTGCCTGAAAGATGAGATCGTTAAAAGGCAGCGCCAAAAGGGCTTCAATTTCTTCAATCGTCCAGTCATGACGCATGATGAGCAAACTCCTTGCTGATGTGCTCCCGCAACTGACGGGAAAAATCGGGGTGTTGCTGATGAAACAGCAATTTTAGGTGGTATTCTTCAGGATCCAGGATGGTGGTCATATCACCTTCGCGAGGAAAGCATGCATCATACAGACGGGAAACCCAAAAACGCAAAGCCGCCAGACGAAGTAATCCGGGCAATGCCGACCATTCTTCTTGCTGCAAGCGTCTGAGCTGCTGATAACCTGCTACGAATGCTGCCGCCCGTGGTCGCTCTTCACCGGCAATATCCGTTGCCAGGGCATTGATGGCAATGGCAATATCCAGCACGCAGGGGGCATCATGGGCATAATACAGATCAATCACGCCGCTGATTTCATCACCACTGAACAGCATGTTATCGCGAAAAAAATCGCCATGAATCACGCTCTGCGGCAAGCCTTCAGGTTGTTGCTGCTGTTGGGTGCGCAATTCCTGTTGCAGTTGTTCACTGCATGACTGGCCATAACGCTCGCTTGTTGCCGGCAATACCGCTTCAATATGCGCCGTCAGCCAGTTCAGATCGCTAGGGCTGGCACGTCGCATGGGGAAATCCCTTGCCGCAAGATGCAGGCGAGCCAGCGCCTGGCCGGCAGAATATAGCTGCGCTATATTGAGTATGGGCAGTACTTTACCAGGCAGGCAGGAGACAATACAGCCGTGGTGTAAACGACCTGCTGCATCGGTAAAGGTGAACAGGCTTTCATGATTTCGGCGTAATTGCACCTGTGGGCAACACAGACCGCCAGCGGCCAGATGCAGCATCAGTTGCATGAAGTAGGGCAGTTCTTCCACGCTCATGCGCTCGAAAATGGTGAGAACGTAGCGGCCTTTGTCCGTATTCAGGAAAAAATTACTGTTTTCAATGCCAGCGGAAATGCCCTGGAAGCTATGCAGTTCGCCGAGCTGATAGTCGGCAAGGATGCGTCGGACATCCGTGGTGGTCAGTTGCGTATAGACAGACATGCGGCCAATGCTGCTGGATTACGCCGGTTGTGCCAACCATATCGTTTTTATCCGGTTGTGACCAAAGGGTTCGGTTCGCGGTCTGAAGACCGCTCCTACATTGGGGGTTCGTGGTTTGCGATCGGGAGAGCGCTCCTGCGGTGCGTGTGCCCCCTCTTGTTCATTCTTCCAGCGCATGCCGGGCATACTCGAATAACGGGATAGTACTGTGCTGCCATTGCTGATGCCACGCATCCAACCATTGTTGAGCGCGGGTTTTGTTGTTGTTAACGATGTCTTGCAACGGTTGCAGGTAAATACTTTCGTCATGGCCTGCTGCATTCCTGCAATCCAGGCGTTGCAGGCCCTGTTTGGCGAGTTCCAGTATTTGTGCAGCAAGCTCGCCGATGCGTCGATAACGAAATATGGCATCCAACCCCTGATACACCACATCCTGCCGCAGCTGGCAGACTTCATCATGCTGCCAGTCGCCGACGATCTGCCATAGCTGTTGTTCGCTGCTTTCATCATACAACAGACCCTTAAACAAAGCTGGAAGAGCGGTGATCATGGCATGTGAACTGGCATCTGCACCGCGCACCTCGATGAATTGTTTCAGGCGAACATCAGGGAAGGCTGTGGATGCGTGCAATGCCCAGTCTTCCAGTGTGGGATACACACCAGGAAGCTGTGGCAGGCGGCCAGTGAGAAAATCGCGGAAGCTTTGACCACTACAATCAATATAATGCCCATCGCGGATCACGAAATACATGGGTATATCCAGCAGGTATTCCACCCAGTTGGCGAAGCCAAAATCATCCGCAAAAACACAGGCCGGGATGCCGGTGCGCACAGGGTCGGTATCCAGCCAGCAAGCAGCGCGCATGGAAAGCACGCCGGCAGGGCGATCTTCATAAAACGGACTGGCCGCAAACAAGGCAGTAACAATGGGTTGAATGCAGCAGGCAAGACGCATTTTTCTGGCCATATCGGCTTCGGAAGCAAAATCCAGATTGGCCTGTACGGTAGCTGTGCGCAACATCATATCCAGTCCCCGCTTGCCAACCTTGGGCATATAGTCGCGCATAATGGCATAGCGAACCTTGGGCATCCATGGTATGGCCTGCCGTGACCAGCGAGGCTGAAAACCGCAACCGAGAAAGCCAATGCCAAGTTCACCTGCCGCGGTGGTAACGTGGCGTAAATGCCGCCCTGTTTCATCGTGCGTTTGATGCAAATCGGGCAGCACGGCACCGGAGAGCTCCAGTTGTCCGCCCGGTTCAAGGGTGATGGATGCGCCATCGCCATGTTGCAGGGCAATGATTTTGTCCTGCTCGTACACGGCCTGCCACTCATGGTCAACCAGGTGTGCAAGCAATGCGCCGATGCCTCGCTCGCCTTCATAAGGCACAGGACGCAGGTTATCGAGATCAAAGGGGAGTTTTTCGTGTTCCGTACCGATACCCCATTGTTGCCGTGATTTGCAGCCACTGGCGAAATAATCCACCATGTCCTGACCGCTTATTCCTGGTTGACTCATGGCTTGCTTCCCCAGCGAAGGGCATTGCTTTGCGGTATATGCAAATGATCGATAATGCGCTCCACCATAAAACGCTGCAAATCATCAATCGATGCCGGACGATGATAAAAGCCGGGCATGGCAGGAATAATCTCCACGCCGAGTTGCGCCAGCGTCAACATGTGTTGCAAATGAATGGCCGATAGCGGCGTTTCCCTGGGCATGATGATCAGTTGTCCCTTTTCCTTGATGATCACATCGGCAGAGCGCTCAATCAGGTTATCCGAAATTCCTTGGGCAATGCGCGCCAGCGTGCCCATGGAACAGGGTGCAATGACCATCTGGCGGACACCGGATGAACCGGATGCTGTTGGTGAAAACCAGTCTTTCAGATTGTAGCAGTGCAGGCGTTCGCAGCTTGCCAATGGCAGGAAGTCAGCCAGCGCTGCCGGGATGGCTGTAACATGCTCAGGCAGGGTCAGCGAGCATTCTTCACGCAGGACGATGCGTGCGGCATCGGAAAACAGTAAATGAAGATGTACGCCCTGCGCATGCAGTTGCCGCATCAGCTTCAGACCATAACCAGCGCCCGAGGCGCCGGTCATGGCCAGCGTGATGTGGTGTTCTGTCTGTTTCAAGCTGTTTGCCAGATGGCCTTGCCACCGCATTCCCTGTTGATGCGCTCAAGCATGGCAAGATGCGCCCGCTGTTCTTCTTCATCCACGGTGATGGCAGTGCGGCGGGCAGTTTGTACGTTGCTTGAGATGGATGCGGTTGTTCGTTTTTTTACAGCCTGGGCAAAGCTGGAAGCGGGTTGGCTTTCGTCGCCGGCATCCAGCGAGAACTGCCGTCCGCCGGTCATGGCGAGATACACTTCTGCCAACAGTTCCGCGTCAAGCAGGGCGCCATGCAACTCGCGGTGGCCGCGCTCGATTTGAAAACGGTCGCACAGGGCATCAAGGTTATTGCGTTGATGCGGAAAGCGCTTTCTTGCCAGTTGCAGGGTATCAATCACCGGTACATCATCAATATCAGGCAAGCCGGCTTCTGCCAGTTCATTCATGATGAAGCCCAGGTCAAAGGGGGCGTTATGAATGACCAGTGTGGCGCCATCAATGAATGCCAGAAATTGCGGCGCAATATCAGCAAAGCTGGGGCAATCCTTAACCTTGTTATTATCAATACCATGAATTCGCACCACCTCGTCGGGGATGTCGCGCCCCGGGTGAATATAGTGGTGGAACACGCCATCGGGGTTAACCTTCCTGCCGCACATCTCGATGGCGCCAATTTCCACCATTTTATCGCCATTGGCAGGCGATAAACCGGTGGTTTCCGTATCCAGCATGATAAAACGCATGATTACTGAACGGTGGGGGTATCATCCGCGTTGGCAGCAGCCTGCTGTTGCGAGTTTTCGAAGACGGCGCGAAAATTCACTGGTTCCATGATAAAGGGTAGAAAACCGCCATCCATGGTAAGCTGGCTGATCACCTGGCGGGTATAGGGGAAAAGGATTGTCGGGCATTCGACGGCCAGCACAGGAGTCAGGTGTTCCTCAGGGATATTGCGCAACAGGAATACCCCGGCCTGTTCCACTTCCACCTCAAATACGGTTGCTTCCTTTTCCTTATCTTGGGCGTGCAGGTGGATTTTTAATGCTACTTCCCAGTTGTCATCATCCAGCCGACGGTTGTTTAGCGCAAGGTTCATGTCGATATTGAGCTGATTGTTGGCGTTTACGAAGGTTGCCGGTGCATTGGGATTTTCAAATGAAATATCCTTGGTGTATATCTTTTGCAGATGAAGGATGGGAGCTTGCTGTTCGGCGTTGGTCTGTGTCTGGTCTGTCATCTATTTTCCTCGTTGGTTACTGAATCAGCGTCCTGCTGTCAGGATAAAAAATAAGGCGCAGCGTACTGCGTGGGAACGGGATGGTAATTAGGGTACGAGGGATTGCAAGCCGATATGGCTTACAGATGGATTCCTGGTAGTAGATGCTTGACAAGCCTTCAGGCAGACCTAGCGTTGCGTACATTAAAAGGAATTCATGCAGGGTTCATTTTATAAACCATTGTTTTTAATGAAGAGGAGGGCTGAATGAAAAGCGGAATTTGGCTGACTATTGTCAGCGGCTTTGTCACCGGCATGGGCAATGGCTCGGTGTTTTCACTGGCGTTTATGCTGGCGTTGGGACGTGAGGCATTTCCTGAAGTAGGAATGTGGGGTATGGATCCCTACTGGCCACTGACCTATATGGGACTGACGAATTTTATTATGGCGATTTTCGGCGTGGGGTTTGTTCTGATTCTGGGCTATGCCCTGAAGC
>WFOJ01000231.1 GCA_015488125.1 Mariprofundaceae bacterium | reverse complement strand
GGACGGCGATGCTCTGCGGCCCGTTTGCCGCGTGGCTGACGGGTATTTGCCGGCTTTTGTTCTGCGGGCATATCTTCCGCTGTCGGCTCGAAACCGGCAACCGTGGTTTTTTCAATGCGTTTCTTCAGCAAACGCTCGATGCTCTGCAACAACTTTTGCTCATCTGCCGAGACCAGAGAAACCGCCTCACCGCGATGCCCGGCTCTGCCAGTGCGTCCGATACGGTGAACATAATCCTCTGCTACATTGGGCAATTCATAGTTGACGACATGGGGTAACTGATCAATATCCAGTCCACGGGCGGCAATATCCGTCGCGACCAGCACCCGAATGCTGCCGCTCTTGAAACCGGCAAGCGCTTTGGTGCGGGCTGTCTGACTCTTGTTGCCGTGAATGGCGGCGGCCTGGATACCATCGCTGTCCAGTTGTTTGGTCAGCCGGTTGGCACCATGTTTGGTGCGGGTAAAGACCAGTACCTGCTGCCATTCGCCATCCAGAATCAGGTGTGAAAGCAAGGCCCGCTTCTTACTTTTGCTGACCGGATGAATCATTTGTGTGACCTGGTGCGAAGCGACATTGCGAGCCACTTCAACATAAGCCGGTGCTTTCAGAAAGCCATCAGCAAGCTGCTTGATTTCATCGGAGAATGTTGCTGAAAACAAGAGGTTCTGACGTTTTTCGGGCAGCAGCTTCAACACCCGCCGAATATCGTGAATAAAGCCCATATCGAGCATGCGATCGGCTTCATCAAGCACAAAAAACTCAATGCTGCCAAGATCAACTTCTCCCTGGTTGGCCAGATCCAGCAAACGTCCGGGCGTGGCCACGAGAATATCCACGCCACGCCGCAGCATCTGAATTTGTGGATGGATGCCAACACCACCGAAAACAATGGCGGAGCGCAATGCAAGATGCTGACCGTAGGTGCGAACACTTTCGCCGACTTGTGCCGCCAGTTCACGGGTAGGGGTTAACACCAGTGCTCTCACGGCGTGTTTTTTGCGGCGTTCAGGGTGTTTTTGCTGCATCAGGTGAAGCATGGGCAGGGTAAAACCCGCTGTTTTACCTGTTCCCGTCTGCGCGCCAGCGAGCACGTCCCTGCCTTGCAGAATCAGCGGGATCGCCTGCGCCTGTACTGGCGTGGGCGAGGTGTAGCCCTCGCCTTCGACAGCGCGCAATAATTCGGACGACAGCCCGAGTTCGTTAAATTTCATTGATTAAGAGTCCTGTTATTCTGCGTTGATCGCAGAGCGTATTATATGTTCGTCAGCGGCCATAAGGGCGAACGCTGTCGCCAAGGTTGATAGGAGAACGGGCTTCGGTGACAATGGCCATGGCCGCATTGCTGGTTGCTGAAAGTACGACCAACTGGGCTATGCGCTCTTTTGGCAGTTGAACCGTATTGCCAGTGCGTTGATCGGTTACTTCACGTCCCTGCCGGAAAACAGAGAAGCGCATGCCAGGTTGCAAGTGCTGGCGCGAGCCAAGATTGATACCGACGATCTGATTGCTGCTGACTTCATTGGTATCATCCTGCAAATAAACGATGCGCCCCTGCATATTGTACTGCGAGACAACCGGTCTGATTTTCTGGCCAATATCCACTGCCGGTTGTAGCAAATCACCACGCGAAATCTCAGTGAAGGCAAACAAAATACGTCCCTTGTAAATTCCGCCTTGCGTTTCGATCACCTGGATTTGCCCCAGATGGTGCATCAGCACACCGAGATCGTCGCCGTTGGCAATATCTTCCACGACGTGACCCCGGCGGAAAATATCAAAGCGATCGCCCACCTTCGGCGTGATACCAAGACGCAGGTAAACCACATCGTTGGCGCCATAATTAATGCGCGGCTCGGTTGAATCAAGAATATAGCCAACCGTGGGGAAATCCTCATCAGCAGGAAAAATCATGGTACGGCGCAATAATTCCGGCAGCACAATTATAGGCTGTATATCTTGCTCGACACGTTGCACTTCCTTGACGATTATTCGCGGCGAAGGCTTGACCAGTGTCAGACCGCCAACGGTTTTGATCTCATCAGGGGTCATGATTCTGGCGTGATTGATGCCTGCAGACTTCTTGTAGTGCGGGGCAGCCGCCACAGGTGCGGTGTTATCCGCGTTCGTACTGTCAGTTGTAGCCTTGGCCAATGGTTTGCCGACGGCATTCGGATCAAACCATATTTTGTTGCCGGGATAGATGAGATCGGGATTGGTAATATACAGATTACGCTCCCAGATCTGCATCCAGCGATGTGGATCCTTGAAAAAGTGATCGGCAATATCCCACAGGGTATCGCCCGGTTTGACCACATATGGCTGGCTGACATTGGGCTTTAACGCCGTACCATCAGCGTTATCGTCAGCCAGCAGTACGGATGAAAACAGGCTCAGGCATAATGACAACAAAATCAAATGAATCTTCATGGCTACCTCGCAATGCCGGGGTCTTCAGGTTCGACATAGTCCTCATCGGCACTGGCTCCCCCGGTTCGTGGTTCTTCATGGCGCAGCAGACGACGAATATTGCTGTGGTGACGCACGATGACCAGCAGAGCAAGCAGCACCAGCACCAGCGATACGGACAAATCCTTACCCAGCCACCAACTGCCAGCAGGCAATACCAGCGCTGCCAGTATGGAGGCCAGGGCCACATAATGCGTCGTATAAAAGATCAGTAGCCACAGTGCAAAGGCAGCCAACGCCAGGCCGGGCAACCAGGGAATAAGTACCCCGAACATGGTAGCTACACCCTTACCCCCTTGAAATTTCAGGTAAACAGGAAAAATATGCCCAAGAAAGGCAGATAGTGCAATCAGCGCTACATGACTTTCTGTGTCATGCGCAACATGCAGGGCCAGCGCCACAGGCACTGCGCCCTTCATCATATCCGCCAGTAAAGTGAGCATTCCGACTGTTTTACCGCCAGTGCGCATGGCGTTGGTGGCCCCGATATTGCCACTGCCGTATTCACGAGGATCCCTTTTGCCTAGCAACTTGCTAAATAACAGGCCAAAAGGAATAGCACCAAGTAAATAGGCTGCCAGCATGGGCAGCCAGAGCTGTACCAGCACAGGCTCACTCATGGGCAAGTCCTGCCAGCTGATCAGGAACGGCGATAATGTTCACGTCCCTGGTCAAGGCGTTGTTGCAAACGCGCCGCTTGTGAGCCAGCAAGATAGGTGGGCAATATCGCCTCAACGGATGCTGGCGTGCCAAAACAGGCTGGAAATGATTCATCACCTTCAGCAATATTATCGCGCTTTAGCATGGCCAGCTGATCCGGCGTCAGCGGAGGCTTTGGTAAAAACCGAGCAAAGCTTGCCATAATGCCTGCTACTGTATCGGGAAGAGGAAAACAGAGACACTGTCGCCCTCTGATCTGCAACACCAGCTCCACCAGTTCCAACATGCTATACGTTTTTGGCCCGGCCAGGGTGTAAGTTTGACCAATGGTGTTATCATCGCTGATACAGGCAAGGAAGGCACGACAAACATCTTCCACCCACACAGGTTGCAAGCGGCTGTCGGCAGCAATAACCGGAAATACCGGCGCCAGTGCTGTTAGTCGATCCAGTTTGGTAAAAAAGCTGTCTCCCTGACCGAAAATGACCGAAGGACGCATGATCGTCCATTGGCAAGTACTGTTACGCACAACTTCCTCAGCGGCGAATTTCGTTTTTCCGTAAGCGCTTTCACTATCGGCAGCCGCACCTAACGCACTCATGTGCAGATAGCGCGAAACACCATGGCGCTCGCAGACATCAAGAACATGACGGGTGCCTTGCACATGGGTAGCATCGAAACTGTAGCGACCGCGTTCATAAAGCAGTCCGACAAGGTTGATGACAACATCACAGCCAGCAACAGCATCATCCAGTCCTTTACCGCTGCAAATATCTGCCTGATGCAGAGAAACCCCGTCAACGAGCATGCTGCGTGCCTTATGGGGATGACGACAGGCTACACGTACCTTGTAACCTGCACGAACCGCCTGACGTGCCAGTGCCTTACCAACAAAGCCACTGCCACCGATCATGCCAATTGTTTTCCTCACTGTTATTCCCTCCCGATGATTCCGTGCCAAAGATGATTGAGCCAACGGCACTGCCAATCCTGCGAACAGATGAGCCATGCTGCAAGTCTTGCCTTGTTTTTCAAAGTGATCCGGCGGCCATGCGCTGCAGGACTTTACGGGTGTGCAACAGTGATTGCAGCAGTGCTTCGGCATCGTTTTTGTCATGCTCAGGACCAAAACTGACACGCAGGCTGGCGCGAGCCAGCGTGTCATCAACGCCCATGGCCCGCAAAACATGAGAAGGCTCGCGCTTGCCGGATGAACAGGCCGAACCCGAAGCTACGGCAAAACCGGCCAGATCCAGTTGCATGAGCAGGGTTTCACCGTCCATGCCGGGAACACTGAAGCAGCTGGTATTGCCCAGGCGACTCGCCTGTTGGCCGTGAATCACCACATCCGGCATTTGCGTTATCAACAATGATTCAAAGTAATCCCGCACGTTCTGGCAGGCGGAAAAATCACAATACTGTAACGCTGCGGCAAACGATGCCGCACCCGCAACATTTTCTGTGCCGGAACGACGTTTGCGTTCCTGTCCGCCGCCATGCATCCAGCCGGATAATCGGCTGCCACGGCGTTGTACCAGCACACCCGTGCCTTTACTACCGCCAATTTTATGCCCGGAAGCAGTGAGAAAATCAGCCTGCAGTGCTTCCAGTGTCACCGCAAGTTTGCCCAGCCCCTGCACCGCGTCCACATGGAAAGGCACCCCCAGTTGACGGCAATGTGCCCCCACTGCTGCAACCGGCTGAATAACCCCTGTTTCATTATTGGCCAGCATCAGGCTGACCAATACCGTATCAGCATCAATGGCCGCACACATCTTGTCGGCATCAATCACACCCTGCGTATCAGCGGCGATCAACACCAGCTCGCATTGCTGATGCGCACACAGCGCTTTTGCCGTGTTAAGCACCGATGGATGCTCAATGGCCGAAATCACAACCTTGCCCCTGTTACCTGTCAGCACACCGGCCAGACAAAGATTGTTGGCTTCCGTGCCACCAGAGGTAAATATCACGGCGCTGCTTTCAACTTCCAGATGTTGGGCAATGACATCTCTGGCATCATCCAGCAAGCGACGCGCCTGACGTCCTGCCCAGTGCATGCTGGATGGATTACCGGGGACGACAGCTGCCCGTTGCCATGCTTCAATCGCCTGTGGCAGCATCGGGCTGCTGGCATTGTGGTCAAGGTAGCTTTTCAAATTGTGCATCCATGGGTTGAGCTGTAGAAAAATGGCGATCATCTTCCCAAGCACTGGTATCAAAGTTCTTCAGCGAAACTTTTTTGTCAACGACTTGTTGCAATGTTACCTGCCTGAGAAAATCGAAAATATAGCACTCAAGAACGCGCCATAACTGATGGGTATCACAGCGGTTGCCTCGATGACAGCCTCGCGGTGCATTTTCACAGACAGTGGCGTGCATGGGTTCATTCACTGCCATAACGATATCAGCAATGGTAAGTTTCGTGGCATCCTTGTTCAGAAAATAGCCGCCACCCGGACCACGAACAGAGCGCACCAGTCCCCCTTCGCGAAGATGGCGGAAAAGCTGCTCAAGATAGGACAGGGAGATAAACTGACGCTCGGCAATCGAGGCCAGCGTCACCGGTTTATGGCAATCGTCCGGACAATGTTTTCGTAAATCCACCATCGCCGAGACGGCGTGGCGACCGCGACTTGTTAAACGCATAATGAATACCTCTTCGCACCGTTGAACATCAGGCAACCGGGTAATAACCAAGTTGCAGGCTGGGATATTAGCAATGTCCCCTTCATGGTCAAGGTTTTGACGGTGCCACAAAACATGTTGCTGCAAAATCATCCACGGCAATAACCTGCTGACGCAGGGTATTGGCACGTAGCCATAATTCAGCTTCTTCATCGGTGAAGATGGTGTGTGTCACCGCTTCACTGGCCAGTAAGGCAGGCTGACGCAACAGTGCCGCCGGCAATTGGCCACGGGCCATTGCCAGTTCAAGACGGCGCTCCAGTGGTGCTGCTTTCAGGCATGTCTGCCAGGCGGTATGCAATTGTCGTAACGGTTCATCATCCGCTTCAGGCAACCATACCAATTCGGTGATACGCTGATTGATCTCCGGTGTCATCATGGCTGCCGCCACCTGATGATCCAGCCAATCAGCCGGTGGTTGATAACACAGGCCCCAGGGGAAAATCATACGGCGCAACAACCAGGCCAGCGGCCGGTGCGGCAAATTACGCAGTACGCCATCAAGCGCCTGCTGCGTTCGCCACAATGCATCTTCACAGGCCCACTGTAACAGCGGTAACTCCTGTTTCCGGCTGCCACGGCTGCGAAAATAACGCAGCGTGGCGGCTAGCATATACAATTGGCTGAAGGCATCGCCAAGGCGGGCAGAAATGGCTTCACGCCGTTTGAAGGCGCTGCCCAGGCTGAGCAGCGTAACATCCGCGCACAATGCCAATGCTGCTGAAAAACGGCTGGCATGCTGGTAATAACAGGCTTCAGGGCCAGAAACCGGCACATGGGTAAAGCGCGCATGAGTCAAGCCCAGCCAGATGCTGCGCACGGCATTGGTCAGCAGCATGCTGATATGGGAACACAAGGCCTGATCGAATTGTCGGGGAGCATCATCGGCCTGTGAACGGGCGCTTTCCATTTCCGTCAGCAAACAGGGGTGGCAGCGCAATACCCCCTGACCAAAAATAATCAGCGAGCGGGTCAGGATATTGGCCCCCTCGACTGTAATACCAACAGGCAATGCCTGATACATATCGCCCAGATAATTGCGCGGTCCCTGTGAAATCCCCTTGCCACCGTGAATATCCATGGCTGCATTCACACATAGTCGCATGCGTTCAGTCAAGTGGTATTTGAGAATGGCTGAGGCCACTGTCGATGTTTCACCTGCATCCATGTTTTGTACCGCAAATTCACGGGCTGCATTCATCATATAAGCATGACCACCAATACTTGCCAGCACCATTTCCACGCCCTCAAAGCGGCCAATAGGCAAATGAAACTGCTTGCGCACCAGAGCATAGGCCCCGCAGCAAAACGCACTTTTTTGTGCAGCTCCCACCGCCATGGCAGGCAGGGAAATGCCCCGGCCATTGCTTAAACACTCCATCAGCATGCGCCAGCCCTGCCCGGCGCGAGCCGGGCCGCCGATGATCTGATCCGGCGTGATCCACACATCCTTGCCATCGGTAGGCCCGTTCATGAACGCCAGCCCCATGGGCCAGTGACGACGACCGGTTGTGACACCGGGGGTATCCACAGGAATAAGCGCCAGAGTAATACCGGGTTCTGTGTCTTCGCCAAGCAGACCATCCGGATCACGCAAGCGAAACGCCAGGCCCAATAGTGTGGCCACGGGGGCCAGTGTGATATAACGCTTGTGCCAGTTCAGGCGAATGCCAATCTCACCGTCGTCATTACGCTCGACAATACCTTCGTCCAGCATGGCTGCGGCATCGCTACCAGCATCAGCGGCCGTCAGGGCAAAACAGGGAATGTGCTCACCGCTGGCCAGCTTGGGCAGTAATTGTTGTTGCTGCGCCTTCGTGCCATAACGCAGTAGTAATTCAGCAGGCCCTAATGAATTGGGTACCATGGCGGTAACAGCGGCGCTGACACTACGACTGGCCAGTTTGGCAATCACAGCAGAATGAGCACGGGCGGAAAAGCCAAGACCGCCGAACGCTTCCGGAATAATCATGCCGAACAGGCCGATTTGCCGCATTTTTTGCCAGGCCTCCGGAGGCAGATCGTGGCGCTGGTGGTTAATTTCCCAGTCGTGCAATAATTCACACAGTTCACTCAGCGGACCATCAATGAATGCTTGTTCACGTTCGCTAAGCCCTTGGGGTTGTCGTTCCAGCAAACTGTCCCAGTCGGGTCTTCCGGTAAAAAAGGTTTTTTCCCAACCTGTCTGACCAGCGGCCAGCGCTTCCCGTTCCGTAGCAGACATGGCCGGCAGTGAGTCGGCCAGCCAGCGGCGCAATGGTTCTGACAGGCATGCCATACGCCAGCGGGGTGTGCCCAACAGTGCCAGTATCGCGGCCAGACAAGTCGTTAACGTCAGCCATTGCCACCACGGCAACATGCCTTTGAATGCCACAATAACCATCAATAATCCGGCGCTGAACGCCATCATCGTCAATGAAAGGCGATAATAGGCCAAAGCCCCCCAGATCAGTATCAAGATCAGTACAATTTGCCACATTGACGTTTCCTCTCACGATGCGGAGGCGATTGCAAAACACGCTGCCGGTGGTTTGTTGTTCGCGCCGCTATCACTTCACACTGATGCCATGTTAGCTATCACCTGTTAGCAGGCGGCTGGCATCGGTAGCGCTTTCACCACACATTTATACACGATACCCCATTTTCAAAGCGCGACGAACTTTGTCCATGGTTCGGGATGCCTGAAGCCGTGCTTTTTTGTTGCCTTCACGAACAATATCGCGCACATCATCCATGCGACCGGCAATGGCCTCACGGCGCTCGCGAATCGGCTGCAGCTCTTCTTCCAGGTGACATAACAACACTTTTTTGCAGTCCAGGCAACCAATGCCGGCGCTGCGGCAGCCTGCGTCAAGCTCCTGACGCTCTTCATCGCTGCTGTAAATCCGATGGTATGCCCACACAGGACATTTCTCCGGAGTACCGGGATCATCGCGGCGCACCCGGGCCGGATCAGTTGGCATGGTTTTGATTTTCTTCTCTGTCGTTTTCCAGCTTTCTGCCAATTCAATGGTGTTGCCATAGGATTTGCTCATTTTGCGTCCGTCCAGTCCCGGCAACTTGGCTGCAGGCATCAGCAAAGCTGCCGGCTCAGGAAAAAGTGGCTGGCCTTGTTTGCGGTACAAGTGATTAAAACGCCGAGCGACCTCGCGGGTCAGCTCCACATGCGGCACTTGATCCTCACCGACGGGTACAGCATCAGCAAGGTAGATCAAAATATCCGCAGCCTGTAGCAGGGGATAGCCAAGAAAACCGTAAGTACCCAGATCTTTTTCGCGCAATTGCTCAATCTGGTCCTTGTAGGTAGGTACGCGCTCCAGCCATGGCAGCGGGGTCATAAAGGAAAAAAGCAGGTGAAGTTCAGCATGTTCTGGTACTTCCGACTGAATAAATATCACACTTTGCGCCGGATCAATGCCAACAGCAAGCCAGTCAATCAACATATCCCAGATCGTTTGGCGAACAATGTCCGGATTGGCGTAATCGGTGGTCAATGCATGCCAGTCAGCGGCAAAAAAATAGCACTGGTGTTGTCGCTGCAATTGCAGCCAGTTTTCCAGTACGCCCTTGTAATGGCCCATATGCAAGTGGCCAGTAGGACGCATGCCTGAAAGTACACGGCGGGGAGCTGAATGGGTCACGACGTCTCCTTGGGGCGGTCTGTTTCGACCACCTCGGGTTTGTTTTTGTAAATGGTAATACGATGGATTCCCTGATCCGGCGACAAGTGGACGTTAATAAACAAATGATGAAGATGCAAGGTCATATCACCATCTGGTTGTTTACCCAGGATCGAAACAATCATACCGCCGATGGTGGTGGCGTGATCTTCCGGCAGATTGGCTTCAAGTGTGCGGTTGATATCATGCAGGCTGGCTGTTGGTAACACACGCCAATGGTCGCCGCAATATTCGATCTCACTTTGCGCTACTTCATCAGATTCATCCTCAATTTCACCGACGATGCTTTCGAGGATATCTTCCAGCGTCACCAGTCCTTCGATATCACCATATTCATCAACAACAATGGCCATGTGTTCCTTGCGCTGCTGAAAAGCGTACAACTGGGCCATGGCATTTTGATTATTGGGAATATAATAGGCCTCGATGAACGTCAGCTCGGACAAGGGAGCCTCAATAGTGGTTGCACTGAACAGGGAACGCAGGTGAACAATGCCGACAAGATTGTCTCTTCGTCCGCTAAACACCGGATAACGGGAATACGGCTGACGTAATACCTGCTGCTGACATTCGGCGATTGAGGCAGCGGCATTGAGCATGCAAATATTGTTGCGCGGTGTCATCAATGCCTTCACCGGAATTTGCGCCAGACGCAGGTTGCCGGAAAGCATTTGCTGATGGCTGGCATCAAGATAGCCGCTGTTGGCGCTCATGCGGATCAATGCTCCCAATTCCTGACGATTCAGACCAGTCTTGCGCTCGTCGGAAATTCCCATCATGCGACGAGCCAACTGGACACTGACCAGCATGATAGCGATAAACGGTGTGAACAGCCTGGAAAAACGCTGCAACCAGGGGGCAATCGCGCAGGCCAGCGTTTCGGCATGAACGACGGCAATCGTCTTTGGCAACAACTCGGAAAAAATCACTATCACCGCCGTCATGATAATGGTTGCATAAACGATACCGGCGTCGCCAAACAGGCTGACCAATACCGCCGCTGCCAAGCTGGAGGCAGCAAAATTCACGAAGTTATTGCCCAGCAAAATAGTCGCCAGCATACGGTCGGGGTTATTCAACAAGGCCTCAGCGGCGGCAGCACCGCGTTTTCCCTGTTCACGCAGCACGTGAAGTGTCGCCCTTCGACTATGCGTCAGCGCTGTTTCCGAGCCGGAAAACACCGCGGAAAGAACAATGAACAGCAGCAATAAAGCTGCTGAAAGGCCAAGGTCCAGGATTAGCCTCCCCAGGTGTGAATAGTTTTAACGCCAAAGTATGCCAGTAATAGCAAGGCGTAAGCAGAAAGAACCATTTTACTGGCAAAGCGTCCATTCCAGCCTGATTGACGATGTTTGATGAGTAACACCACAATACTGATAAACGACAACATGGCCAGAATCACCTTGTGATTAAGTAAGGAAAAATGGGAAAAAGCAACCCATTGCCAGCTCAGTCCGGAAACAATGCTTACCCCGATCAGCGCCGCTGACCATCGCAATAAAACAAACATCATGGCTTCTATTTCCGCCAGTGAAGGAAGAAACTGAAAAATCGGTGACAGGCGTTTTCGGCGCAGTGCATGATCCAGCAATAAATGCATCCAGGCATGAAATGCCGCCATGGTCAATACAGCATAGGCAATCATGGAGATCATCAGATGCCCCGTCTCCAGTAAGGAGCCGGTGGGGATGGCATCGTTAATATCAGCAGCCGAAAGAAAAGGGATCAACAGCAAGGGAATAGCCGTAACAGGTAGCAAAAACAGCCCTAATCCGCGCATGCCGTAGCGGAACAATCCGACCAGATACATGGCCTGCACCAGTAATGTAGCCATGGCCGCAGATGTTGGTAGCGTAAAATGAATCATCTGCTCGCTCACCGGATGTAACACGATAATACCAGAAGCAGTAAGGAATACTGATACAATCAGCAGGCCGAACAATAGTGATTCATCATTGGGTGACAGCGCTGGTTTTTGCCAGGCGCAGCGCCAGATAATCAAACTTCCCAGCAAACTGATCAAACCTGCCAGCGGGAACACGTAGATACCCGTTATCGTCACTTGTTAACCTCCAAATGCCCTGGCCGTTGTCTCTGGCTCCAGTAACAACACGCCACTAACAAAGGCAAAGATGCGCACCACAACAAAGGCACGCGCCTGCATTTGATGTGTTTGTTGTTCTGCCTTCTTGTTGTTCAGCATATGACGCCCTGACAGTATTTGCAGCACATACAGTGCATACAGTGAAAGAATGAAAATAAGGTGCGCCCAAACGGCAAAAGAGAGGAGTTCTTTATGCACAATCAGGCGTTCATACCAGTTGTGAGTCAAATAAAGATAAAACGGGAAGAACACATCAAACACACACAGGATACCCATCATGGCAGCATGTAAGCGATGCCGTTGGCGCAACTTCAGCGCCAGTGCCAGCCAGGCAAAACTCAACAGCACAAGAGCAACAGATTCGGGCATCAGTCTTCCAATCCCAGACGCATGGCGAAGTCTTCCTTAAACACGGCAGCAGCTTTTGCTTCTTCATATTCAACCTCACCGTTTTCAACCAGGCGTTGCAAATGCTGATCGAAAGTCTGACTGCCATAAAGATTGTGGCCATCTTCCATGGATTTGGGGATTTCCGACCAACGGTCGGGGTCGAGGATAAAATGGCGAATGACCGAGCTAACAATCATAATTTCCTGTGCTGCAATCCGCCCCTTACCACCTTTCATCGGGAGAAGCTTTTGTACCACAACAGCGCGCAGATTTTCTGACAAGCGTTCGCGAATCGCATCCTGCTCATCCAGGCCAAAGGCCGACATAATGCGCTGCATGGTGCCTACGGCCGTTGTCGCATGCACCGTCGCCATAACCAGATGCCCCGTTTCTGACGCCTGCAAGGCAAGCTGGATCACTTCCCTGTCTCGCGCTTCCCCTGCGACGATAATATCAGGCGCTTCGCGCAAGGCATCCATCAAGCCCTGGGTATAATCGTCCACATCAATGCCAACCTGACGCTGAGTGACCGTTCCTTTATGGGTTGTCGCATAACGAAACTCCATCGGGTCTTCGAGGGTGACCACGTGTACCGGCTTGGTTTCTATAATGTGTTGCAACATGGCAGCCATGGTCGTGGATTTTCCCGAGCCTGTAGCGCCAGCCATCAGTATCAGCCCGTTGCGGTTCTGACAGATATCGTTGATAACAGGCGGTAACCTCAGATCCGCGAAGGTCGGAATATTTTTTGGGATGACGCGAGAGACAATACCAAAATTATTGCCCGTGCGCATCACATGAATACGAAAATGGGCTACGTCCTCAAGGGAATACTGAAAATCCAGGTTGCGGCAGTTTTCCACATCAGCCTTGATGAACGAGGCATCCAGCATATGCGAGATCATTTCCTTGAGCATATCGCGGCTTGGGGGAGGAATTTTATCGGGTGAGACGCTGACCCAGGCACCATTGATGCGCATGCGAATGCGATCACCCGTTCGCACCAGCAAATCTGATGCTTTGTGGCGCGTCGAGGCCAGCAATAAATCGTCGATCAAATGCCAGTTATCAGCAGCCATCAGATACGCAACTCACTCTCATTCATGGCATCCAGCTGATCCATACTGTCACCATCGGAACTTTCCAGCTTGGCCATCTTGATTTTCAGGCGCAAATCGTTAATCGCATCGGCATTGACCAGCGCATCTTCCTCCGTAATAAAGCCTTCCCGCCACAGACGCAACAGATGTTGGTCAAAGGTCTGCATGCCGTAGTTGGCGCTGCGTTCCATGGCTTCTTTGATCTCACCGATCTCCCATTTTTCAATCAAATCTGCAATACGCGGCGTGTTGATCAGAATTTCAATGGCAGCCTTACGTCCACCATCAACGGTTTTAACCAGCCGCTGGGAGAAAATGGCTTTCATATTCATCGCCAGATTCAGGCAAACCTGCGCATGCATTTCTTCAGGGAAAAAGTTCATCACCCGTTCAAGCGCCTGATTGGCATTATTGGCATGCAGCGTACCCAGGCATAAATGCCCGGTTTCGGCAAACTCCAGGGCATGTTCCATGGTTTCACGATCACGAATCTCGCCCACCAGAATCACATCAGGTGCCTGACGAAGGGTGTTCTTCAATGCTGCCTTGAAGGTTGCCGTATCCGTTCCGACTTCTCGTTGGGTGATGATACATTTGCGATGCTGATGCACAAACTCGACCGGGTCTTCAATGGTAATGATATGGCCTTGCTGATGACGGTTGCGATGATCCAGCATGGCTGCCATGGATGTTGATTTACCCGAACTGGTAGCGCCCACCATGAGTACCAGGCCGCGCTTTTCCATGATGACTTCTTTCATAATTTCCGGTAAGCCAAGCTGATCAATCGTCGGCACCTCGGTAGTGATTTTACGGATCACCATACCGACATCACCGCGTTGACGGAAAATATTGACGCGAAAACGCCCCATACCCTCATAGGCAATCGCCAGATTCATTTCCATTTCTTCGGCAAAGATGGCGCGCTGTTTTTCCGTCATCGTCGCATTGGCCAGTTGTTCTGTTTGCACAGCGTTAAGCGGCGGTTGTTTTAGTGGAATGACAGCGCCTTTAATGCGATAAGCCGGTGCTATACCGGAGGTGATGTACAAATCAGAAGCATCTTGCTTAACCATGACCATCAGCAATTTTTTGATGGAAAGCTTTTCAGGTTCTCTTGCGCTCATGGGGGTTACTCTTCCTTGTTTGTGTGATGGGTTATCGGAGGCAGTAGCTATTCATTAACACAACCTGCATTAGTCCGGGGAAAATAACTTCTTGTTATTGGCCTTTTCATAGGCAGCTTTCTCCGTGATTTTGCGTTCGGCAACCAGTCGTTTGAGGTTCATATCCAGCGTTTGCATGCCTTCGCGCTGGCCGGTTTGCATCACCGAGACCATTTGCGGGATCTTGTTTTCACGGATCAGATTGCGAATCGCCGGCGTGCCAATCATGATTTCATGAGCAGCGACGCGGCCATGGCCATCCGCTGTTTTCAGCAAAGCCTGTGAAATCACGGCTTTGAGAGATTCCGAGAGCATGGCCCGAATCATGTCTTTTTCCGCAGCAGGAAACACATCGATAATACGGTCAACCGTTTTTGGTGCGGACGAGGTGTGCAAGGTGCCAAACACCATATGACCTGTTTCTGCAGCGGATAATGCCAGGGAAATCGTTTCCAGATCACGCATTTCACCCACCAAGATAACATCTGGGTCTTCACGCAGCGCCGCCTTCAGGGCATTAGCGAAGGATAGTGTATGCGGCCCCAATTCACGCTGTGAGATTAGGCAGCTTTTAGGCTGATGCACAAATTCAATCGGGTCTTCAATGGTCAGGATATGGCCTTTTTCATTTTCATTGCGGTAATCCATCATGGCAGCCAGCGTGGTTGACTTACCCGATCCGGTTGGTCCGGTAACCAGGCAAATACCACGCGGTAACATGGCAATATCCTTGAAAACTTCCGGGCAACGCAACTTTTCCATACTCAGTACTTCCGTTGGAATATTACGGAATACCGCGCTAAGGCCACGATTCTGCTTGAAAACATTCACACGAAAACGGGCAATATCACCCAGCGCAAACGAAAAGTCGAGTTCCAGCTTTTCTTCAAAGGTCTTGCGCTGCGTATCGTTCATGATGTCATAAATCATTGCCTGGCAGGTTCGGTCGTCCAGCGCCGGCATTTTGATGCGCGTCATATCCCCGTGAATACGAATCATCGGGGGAACACCGGCAGAAACATGCAAGTCAGATGCATCGTTCTTGACCATAAATGCCAGCAGTTCGGATATGTCCATCATGTACTCCTTATTGTCGAATGATTACCTTGCATATCGTTAAAAACAGAGCCTCATGCGTCGGCATCATAGTACTTTAGCGTGAAGGTGCAACAAGATATTGTTTCATTAGAGCATTACTGGCTAACAGGCCGTTGGCGTCAAGCGTCATCCATGCCATGGTGTTGATTTCATGACTTAGTGATTTACCCCCTGCAAATAACGCCGTACTCCAGGCATCAGCGGTCATGGCCGATGGCGCTACTACGGTTACGCTACGATAGTGCCGAGCTGGATAACCCGTCTTCGGGTCAAGAATGTGATGATAGCGTTGACCGTTGAATATAAAGAAACGCTCATAATCACCAGAGGTTACCACACTCATATTACCGGATAATGCCAATACGGCGAGCACACCATCATGCCGGCGGGGATCGCGTACACCAATACGCCACGGTCGCCCATGATGAAAACCACTCAAACGTATATCACCACCGGCGTTGATCATGGCGTTCCGGACACCTTGATGCTGCAGAATGGACATACCGATATCCAGTGCATAACCCTTGGCAATACCGCCTAAGTCTACCTGACAGGCAACGCTTCGCCGTTGCCATTGTTGCCTCCCTGTGCGTTTCAGGCACTGACTGGCGTAATCACTGAGCAGGCTTTTAATGCGTTCTGCTGCCGGCGGCTGTGTTGGTGGCATCGGTAACGAGAATCCCCACAACAGATTAAAGGCCGCCAGTGCAGGCGAAAACGCGCCGTGACTAGCTACCTCAACAGCAAGCGCCTGTTGTAATACCGTATCGACCCTGGCATCAATCCGGACTGACTGTCCAACAGGCGCACGATTAAGTTGTTTGACCGTGTTATCCGTTGATCCGTAAATGCTCATTTGCTGTTCGATCTGTTGCATGGCCTGCGCTGCCAGGGTGATGGCCTGACGTACCTGCACTTCACTCAACTGGCTATCGGCAACCGTGAAGTCCACCATGGTTCCCATCATAAAGCGTCGTTCGTGGACATCATGACCACTATAATGACATCCAGCAAGCATCACTAGAGTGATAAAAATAACTATATTATCAATATGTTTCGTCAATTACCACCATTCCTTCCAATGCTGTATAATAATTTTTCCTATACTTGACCTCACTCAGCATGCATGATTGCGCCATCGTCGGTGATGCTCCTCACTGGAATCAGCTGTGAAACACGGAGTTTCGCCGGTAACTCTGCTGATCAAATCCAGCCGATATTACGTGCATGTGCACATCAGAAAGACCACAACAGGAAAAGCATGCAAGGTAAACATCTCCATACCATGACGTTGACGCGCATTCCTGAAAAAATGCGTAAATTCAATATCAACCTGCCATTGACTGATCGCTTTCTTGTTGATGTTGCCCGTGTGTTGGAACCCGTCTCCTTCCCCAAAGGCGCCGTCATGTTTCACCAGGGCGACCCTGCCGACTGTATGTATCTGATCGATAGCGGCAAGCTTGAGGTCAGCGTCAAAACGGCGAACGACAGTCACTTGGTAGTCGGAACGCTGGGAGAAGGCGAACTGGTAGGTGAAATGGCACTGGTTGTCGATTTGCGACGCAGTGCAACGGTGACCGTACTTGAGGATTGCGAGCTTCTCCGTTTGTCCAAGGTGGACTTTGATACGCTGACGACCAAGCATCCAGCCTTGCTCAAGGAATTCGGTCATTATATCAAGCCACGCCTGCAAGGTGACCGCTTGGCCAGTATCGTTACAGGCCTGTTTGGACACATGGAGCTGGATACCTTTCAGGATTTCTCCAATCGCCTTGAGTGGGTCTGCCTTGATGCTGGAGAAGTGTTATTTCGCGAGGGTGAAGAAGGCGACGCCATGTACATCGTTGTTAACGGGCGATTGGGCGTGGCGCCTAATGACGATTTCAGCAACGAAAACTTACTGGGCGAGGTTCGTCCTGGCGAATCTATTGGGGAATTTTCGGTGTTCACCAAAGAAAGGCGCAATTCTACCGTTTTTGCCATTCGCGACAGCAATATCGTCAAACTGAATGCGAAAAACTTTTTTGAACTTTCCGAAACGCATCCCCGCACCATGTTTTCGATCACCCGCAGCATGATCCAGCGTTACCAGCGTGGTAGTGGCAATCATTTTGATCAGGGTCGGCAGGGGATGAACCTCACCCTTATTTATATCGGCGATCTTGGTCGTGATATCCATTTTGCCGAACTGCTGGAGAACGGTTTGTCGGAATATGGCAAAACCTTGCACTTGAGCAGTGCCCGTTTCGATCAACAGTTTGGCAAGCGTGGAGCAGCACAAACACCAACGGATCATGCCGCTGATATTGCAATTATTTCCTGGTTGAATGACCGGGAAGCAGAGTACGATTACGTCATTTACGAAGTTGACCGCGAGGATACAGACTGGACGAAACGCAGTATTCGTCAGGCTGATCGCATTCTGATTGTGGCTGATTCTACACAATCACCGGAATTAAGCGAAATTGAACAAGCGGTTCAACGCATCAACCCTCGTGCCAGGCAGGAACTAATATTACTACATCAAAAACTGGTATATGGTCATCCCTCCGGTACCCATGCATGGCTGGATGCCCGTAACGTCAAAACCCACCACCATATACGATTGCGTGAACGCGCTGACTATAAACGGCTGGCGCGTCGTTTAAGCAATAACGGTGCAGGACTGGTGCTCAGTGGTGGCGGCGCTCGTGGCCTGGCGCATGTTGGTGTGGTTCGGGCCTTGATGGAAGCAGGTATTGATGTTGATTTTATCGGTGGCACCAGCATGGGCGCCTTACTAGGTGGTGTATTTGCCACCGGACGCAGTTACGAAGAAGTATTGGAACTGGTGGCCCGTTACTCGTCTCCCAGATTACTGATGGATTACACGCTGCCAACCACCTCGCTGGTCAAAACAGGCAAGGTCACCGAAATTCTCCAGGAAATGTATGGCGAATTACGTATTGAAGACCTGATGATGCCGTTTTTTTGCATTTCCACCAATTTGACGCGCGCCAAAGCGGTGGTGCATCAGCGCGGCCTGCTGTGGGAGGCGGTGCGCGCCAGTATCGCCATTCCGGCCATTTTTTCGCCCTTTTGCGCCGAAGGGGACGTGCTGGTTGATGGCGGCGTGATGAACAATCTGCCCATTGATGTCATGCATGGCATATCGGAAAATGGGCCGTTGATTGCGGTTAATGCCAGTCCGGAAATGGACATGAATCAGAACTATCGCTTTTCCTCCAGCCTTTCCGGCTGGAAATCATTGCTGGATAAATTCAATCCTTTTTCCAGTGGCGAGAAAGCGCCACAAATCATGAATATCATGATGCGCACGATTGAAGTCAATACCGTCTCCCACCTGGAAGACAGCAAAGACCTGACTGACATTTTTATTCAACCGCCTATTCATGAATTCAGCATCCGCGATTTTGATGCCTATGAAAGAA
The DNA here is from genome assembly GCA_015488125.1 of Mariprofundaceae bacterium. Classification (GTDB taxonomy): domain Bacteria; phylum Pseudomonadota; class Zetaproteobacteria; order Mariprofundales; family Mariprofundaceae; genus AB-137-C09. The sequence goes on along the minus strand of WFOJ01000231.1, from coordinate 13,806 downwards.
TTATCGAAGTTGGTTATGAAGAAGCCAAACGCTGTATTGAGGCATGGCAGAAGGATCAGCATCGCCGCAAGTAATGCTGATCCTTATGTACGTTGTACTGGCATAGTAAAACAGGCAAATAAATTTCAATAGCACGTGAGGTACACACATTCAGCACCTGTGGCCTCAATATCGGCGCTACTGATGGATTGATCAATAGAAGTCATGATGTTGGCACAGCGCCGCCAGTGATACCACCGAGCAAGGGGCGAATCAGGCCCAGCACCTCGCCGGAAGTAAAAAAACCCATAATACCCGTGCCAATAATCAACACCAGAACAAAGCTGATGATAACAACGGGCTTACCCAGCTCCATCTTGCGCATAAACAAAGTCACTGCCATGGCCAGCGCCAGAATAAAAGCGAACTCCAGTAATAACTCCCATGCCGGGCGGGGGCGATGTGATTCGCCGGCGCTCCCTGCGGCGCTGTCTGTGACAATTTCTGCCTCCGCATTGGTTGGAGATGTTGTGTTCGCCGGCGCCTTTGCCACCACTTGATGGCTGGTTGGCTCAGCAGCGTAATGATCTATCGGGATCGATCCATGATTGACTGGCAGCGGCACAATGGGTGCGCCAAGCGCACGTGCGCGATCAACCATACCGGGAACATTAAAGGGTAAATAGCTGACGGGTTTGGGTGATAGCGAACCAGCGAGCACATCGGCGGCAATACGCAAATCAGGAAACGCGGGCAATGATAGAACGCTAACCCGCGGATTTTCATACACAGTGCGCGCCAGATGGTATGGTTCTTTATAGAGCAAAACAATAATATCGCTCACATGCTGTGTCAGTTGTCTATGTTTCAATACAGCTTCCAGAACCTTGCCCTGGGCAACGGTGACCATGCCAAAAATCAGCAGCGCCTGTTGCTTTGTCGAAAGTGCTGCTACAATCTCGTCAGCCTTGCGCTGAATCGCATCATCATTGTATTTTCGCTGACCATTGCTGCGGGTGTAATAGAGGCGCTCTACTTTCTCGCCCCAGCGACGGCTTGCACCAGCTAGTGCATCCTTGCTTTTGTAGCCATACACCATATGGACGATGGATGGTCTGGCATAGCCAATATCCTGCAAGCGCCTGCCGAGACTATCGCCTAATTCATCGTCTTTGTACACCGGGCTGGCAATCACCACATCATGACTTTGCTGATCGCCAACAATGCCACCATTGCTGTGGAACAGCTGCTGATCTTCCAAATGAAAAACGGGTTTGCCGCGAGCGCTGATCAGTACTACCGCTTGTTCAGCTACGCTGCGGGCAAATTGCTCATCCTCATGCCTGCTGCTCCACACCGGCAGCGATGGGAAGCCGGTACTGTCACGAGCTTTGTCGTAAGCAGGGGGAATAAAACGCTGTTTATTCAGCAGAATACGCCGGACATGACGACGCAAAATCTCGCGGCGTTCCTCTGTAGCATCGAAGTAGTCAAGCAGTTGACGATAGTAATGTGCAAACTCCTGTGTGGTCATGGTGCGTTCAGGATGGCGAGTATCCTCCTGGCCGTAGATATGCGCTACCATTACCATATCCGTACCTGCTTCCAGTGCCATGCGCGTGGCATCAAAACGGCTGCGTACATGTTGCTGATGCGCATTCATAGTCACGGCCAGCATATCGCCAATATCATCGCTGATCACCAACCCATGAAAACCCATATCCTGCCGCAATTTTCGGGCGATAGCCTTATCTGACAGGGAAACAGGCAAATGTTGATCCAGCGCCGGCACCAGTAAATGCGAAGTCATCAACGCGGCTGCACCGTGATCAATGGCATAGCGAAAAGGGTAGAGGTCCCATTGCTCCAGTGTAGCTGGATCCTGATATTGGATAATTGGCAGTGTAAAATGTGGATTACCGCGTGAATCACCATGCCCGGGGTAATGTTTGACGACTGCCAATACCGAAGAAGATTGAATACCTTCCATGACTGCCGATGCCATCTGAGCCACCAATTCCTTATTGGAGCCGTAGGCGCGTTTGCCGATCACGTCTTCCTCATCGTTATTATTGATATCCGCTACCGGCCCCAGCAGCATATTAAAACCCAGGGTATAAAGATCCCGCCCCATTAACTGGCCAACGCGAAAGGCCAGTGGTGCATTGCGACTGGTGGCGATATGCATGGCTGAGGGAATGCGCGTTACTCCTTTTTTCAATTGCAACAAAGAGCCGCCTTCATGATCCACCGCCACCCATAGGGGAATACCGCGTTGATCGTTATGATGAAACAGCGATGCTGCCTGGAGATCGGTAATTAATTGGTGAATATGTCGGCGGGCGTGTTGGGCATCACGGGAAAAATCAAAATTTCGCTTAAAGAGGACAACACCGCCAGGACGATATTTCCTCACAAGTTCTTTTAATCCCGCGTTACTGCGGCTGACCACGCCATTGCGATCGTTGGCATTGTAACCGATCAGCAAAGTCTGACTAAGTAGGCTTGCGGTATCCATGCTGACAACACGTTGCTCGATCTCTTCTGTCGTTGCCAGAGCCGTGGTTGCCGTTAATAGCCAGTATATAATGAGCAACATTCCGTATCGCATGATCACTATTCCTCTATCCAGCAACAAAAAACGTTCCAATGTGTGATACAGGTCACGCCACAGGCCATTCTACCAACCATTATTCGGGCTGTTGAGTGAACAGCTCGCCGGTGCATGTCCCTCTCCCTCTCCCTCACACACTGACATGCACTGGTGAGCTGTCAACACCATGACTTGCGAAAATGTGCATTCACCAACAGGGTAACACAGCAAGCGGTAAACCCCGAAGCGATTACCATATATAGAATGACCAATTGCGCTGTTGCTGCAGCCAGTGCCGTGCTGCCTGCCAACACCATGCCAACAAAAATACCCGGCATATGTACGAGTCCTGCGACTTTCAGGGTATCCACCGGCGGAATCATCGCCGTGCGCAGGGCTGCACCAAAACTGGTTTGCTGCTCGTGATGCAGACGACTGAGCAGTAACGACAGCGTATTCATGCCATTAGCGGCAATCATACTACCCAATGGAATCAGGTGACGACTATCATCAGCAATCGCTCCAACCCATACCAGCCATGGCAAGGTAGCGGCACAACCTGCAATCAATCCCAGCGCACAGGCCAGCCACAAGTACCCCGAACCATCACCATGACCGGCACTGGTATGTGCTGCCAGCACGCAAAAGCCAATAATCAGCAGAGCCTGCAGGCTGTGACTATCAATAGCAAATATCCATTGCAACACCCAGGCCAATAATAACAATTGCAACAATCCTCTGAAGGAAGCCAACAACATGGCATATGAAATTCCAAGTGCTTGACGTTGTGCCCAGTAAGCAGCCAAAGCCAACAACAACCACGCTGCCAACAATGGCAGTAACGTATCTTGGATCACGAGGTATTACCCTGCCTTGCGTTCGTAGATATCAGACGAACATTTTCAAAGTGGTATTCAGAGGTAGTCAATATTCAGATCCATACATCATTCTTAATTTTTTCAGGCACAGGGCGTTCATGGCATCGGCACGCTGCTGGCTGGCGGCTTCGTTATAGCAGCGTAACTCCGGGGCGTTGCCGGAGGGGCGAAGATGGATGATCTCATCATTCTCCAGCGTCATGCGCAGGCCGTCGGTGGTATCCATGCTGCGCACGGCGGCAAACTCCGGTTGTGCCCAGGCTGAAGCAGCGGCCAGGCCACCGGCGATGATGTCAGCAAGGTGTTGGCGGCTGATGTCGGTGGGGATGTTTTGCAGTCGGCCACTGCTGGTAAAGCGCGGCGGCAGGCTTTGCAATAGTGCTGAAACCGGCTGTTCGTTGGCCAGCGCCAGAATCGCCAGCGGCACCAGCATGGCATCCCGTGTTGGCAGGGCGGTCAGCCTGAGCCCGTTGCGAATAATGTCGCTAGCCGTCAGAAAACCGCCATTGGCTTCGTAGCCCACCACGGGCTGCTCACCGGCAGCGCAAGCTTGCTGCATGGCAGCAATCACATACGGCGAACCGATGCGGGTGCGCCGGATATGCGGAAACTCACCGCAGGCTTCCAATGCTGAATTGCTGCTGACCGGCGTGACCACGCTTTGCGCCTGCAAATAGCGCGCGCAGAGGATGCCGGCCACATCACCGCGTAGCCACTGACCATGTTCATCACTCAGCAAAGGCCGGTCGCCATCGCCATCGGCGGATACAACAGCATCCAGCCCATATTCTGCCGACCATTGCCGCGCCAGTTGCACATCTTCTTCACGTATGGCTTCAGTATCCACCGGAATAAAATGATCGGAGCGGCCCAATGGCACGACTTCTGCTGCCAGCGCTTTAAGCACATGCACCAAGATATCGCGTGCCACCGTGGAATGCTGATACACACCAATGCGTTTGCCCTGCAAACAATCTGCCGGAAAAAAATCGATATAACGCTGCACATACGTTGCTTCCACCGCTGCATCCACGGCAGGCAGTGGTGGCCGCTGCTGCAGCATGCCGTGTGTATCGAATAAGCTGGCATCATAGTCCACGCAACTGGCGCGCACGGCTTCTTCGTCATCTTTGAGGATTTCGCCATCCGTGCGATAAAACTTGATGCCATTGCGGTCATCCGGGATATGGCTGCCGGTTACCATTATGCAGGGCAGTCCGCGTTGCATGGCAAAAAAGGCCAGTGCCGGTGTCGGGATCAAGCCTGCGTTGATCACACGATTGCCTGCATGCCGTACCGCCATTGCCACCGCCGCCATGATGCGCGGTGTGGATGGACGAAAGTCCCCGCCAATCACCACCGTCGATGTCGCTGGTAGCTGATACGCCGCCTGTAAATGCGCCAGAAAAGCCCTGCTGTAGAGGTAACATACCTCATCCGTCATGGCCACAGCCAGGCCACGGGCGCCACTGGTGCCAAAGCTGACGCCACTTCGCGCCATCCATTCTGCAATATGCGCTTGCGCCATCCACGATTCCCCCTGAAGCTTGTGATGCAGCAACCCTGCACAGCTCTGCATCTTCTGTAAAACCGGTGCGGCATTGGTATGGTCGCACCGCTTCGTTGTCCGCATTCGTTCCGTTATCGCTTTTACCTTATTGATCTGGCAGCATTGGCCATCATGCACGAAGGCACAGAGGAAGGAGAACAAGGTGCAACGACTGAACGAACTGCCGCAATGGAAAGCACTGCAACAACATTATGCGGATATGCAAACACGCCACATGCGCCATATGTTTGCTGCCAATCCTCAGCGTTTCACACAATTTTCGATGCAGGCTTGTGGCTTGCTCCTTGACTACTCCAAAAACATTATTGATGACACTACCATGCGCCTGCTGCTGGAGTTGGCAGAAGCGCGTCAGCTTGCTTACTGGCGTGGCTGCATGTTCAGCGGTGAAAAAATCAACAACACGGAACAGCGCGCTGTATTGCACACCGCCCTGCGTCGCCAGGATGATACACCTGTCTTTGTTGATGGCGAAAATATTATGCCCGGCATTCACCAGGTGCTGGATCAGATGGAAGCTTTCACCGAGTCTGTTCGTTCGGGGCAATGGCGTGGCTCTACGGGCAAGCGGATCACGGATATTGTCAATATCGGTATTGGTGGCTCCGACCTCGGCCCGGTCATGGTGACAGAGGCGCTGAAGCCGTATGGCCGGGATGATCTTCGCGTGCATTTTATCTCGAACGTCGATGGCACACATATCGTCGAAACGCTAAAGCGACTGCACCGTGAAACAACATTGTTCGTAATCGTCTCCAAAACCTTTACCACGCAGGAAACCATCAGTAATGCCAAAACCGCCCGCGACTGGTTTCTCACCCGGGGCGGTACCCGTGAGGCTGTTGCCCGGCATTTTGTGGCGGTTTCGACCAATGCCCGGGCGGTGGAAGCCTTTGGTATTGATCCGCGCAATATGTTTGGCTTCTGGGATTGGGTTGGCGGTCGCTATTCATTGTGGAGCGCTGTGGGGCTGTCGATTGCGCTGTATATCGGCATGGATCGCTTTCGTGAATTGCTGGCCGGAGCGGCGGCCATGGATCAGCATTTTCTTGAAGCGCCGTTGCATGAAAATATGCCCGTTATCATGGCCATGATCGGCATCTGGTATATCAATTTTTTTGGCGCTGCCTCTCACGTCATCCTGCCTTATGATCAATACATGCATCGCTTTGCGGCCTATTTTCAGCAGGGCGATATGGAAAGCAATGGCAAGCGGGTGACGCGACATGGTGAGGTGGTGAATTATGCCACCGGCCCCGTGATCTGGGGTGAACCGGGCACCAATGGCCAACATGCGTTCTACCAGTTGATCCATCAGGGCACGCAACTGATCCCGGCAGATTTTCTTGCTCCGGCAGAAACGCAAAACCCGATTGGCCAGCACCACCACATGTTACTGGCCAATTTTCTGGCGCAGACCGAGGCATTGATGAAAGGCAAAACGGAAGATGAAGTTCGTGCCGAACTGCAAGCATCCGGCATGGATGAAGCAGCCATTGCCAGCTTGTTGCCACACAAGGTGTTCCCCGGCAACAAACCGAGCAACTCGATCGTTTTCCGCAAGCTCACACCTGCCGTTCTGGGCAGTCTGATCGCCCTGTACGAACACAAGATTTTCGTGCAGAGCGTTATCTGGGATATTAACGCCTATGATCAGTGGGGGGTGGAACTTGGCAAACAATTAGCCAGCGTGATTTTGCCGGAGTTGGCTGACGATGCACCGGTCACCTCACACGATGCCTCCACCAACGGCCTGATCAACCATATCAAGTCCATTCGTTATGAATAGGATTTTGACATGCCTCATCCTGCTGGCATGGCTGACATCCTGCCAGATTGACGGCTTGCAGTTGCAGATGAGTGAAGGCTGGACCTACCGCTCACTGGCAGCCTGGAAACATGCGGATCCCAGCGCGCTGACGATTTCGGCAGATGGTCACTGGCTGTATGTGGCAACAGATCACAGTGCCTCATCCTTTGCCGCCTCGCTGATTGCTGTCAATCTGCGATCCGGTCGTCAGCATGTGCTTTTATACGGCCTGAACAAGGTGGCATCGTTGGCACAGGCAGGTGATGGTACGCTGTGGCTGGGCGAAGGCTTTGCCGAAGGTCTGGTCTGGCGCATCACCGAACCGGCGACGTTGCCGGAAGAACAGCAGGTGGATCGCCTTCGCCAGACTTCCGATTCGCCTGCTGTCGCGCCTTTTACAGCCGCTGGCGTGTTTCATCACAGCGCTATCGTTTTTGGTCGTGATCAGCGTTTTTGCTATCTGGCAGACGGCCAGCAGGGTGGCGCGCTATACCGTCTGCGACTGGCGGACCATCAGTTGCAGGTATGGGGGGAGAGCGGAGGCTGGCAGGTCATCAGCCATCCCGATGAAGCAGCAACCGAAGCCAGAAGCAGGCAGGCGCGTCGTTTTTCTGCCATTCGCAGCATGACCCGCCTGGATGATGGTCGCATCCTGCTGGCCGAAAGAACGAGTGGGCGTATTCTTGCCCTGCAAGACGGTGACAAGCCTGTGTTGACAACATGGCTAAATAACCCGGCCATTCATCACCCGCAATCACTGGCCTGGGATCATCAACGCCAGTTACTCTGGATCAGTGACCAGTCCGGCAGCGCATCACGTCTATGGGTATGGGATGGTCGCAACCTGCTTGATGTCGCCCATCATCAGGCCGGAAGCATTGATGGCCTGTACGTGCATCAAGGGCGGGTGCTGGCCAATATCCGTCGCAGCAAAGGCGCACCGGAGGCGGTGATCGAAATCATGGAGAAAGACCACAACTAAGCATGGAAAGCTGGCTGGAAATGGTGATTCGCCAGTGTATGTTTTATTCATTGCCCGTACTGGTATCGCTGACGCTGGTGAATATGATTGAAGCGCAGTTGCTAAAGGTGACAGTTCCCCATCCTTTTTACGCCATTAGCTGGAAATCCGCCTGGTGGCCGTTACTGATCGGTATTGCCATGCAACGCGCCGTGATCATTGCCCTGCCCCGGCCGGTGCAGGAAGCGGGCATGCGTGGCGCAGCAGCGCGCTGGCTGGGCCACGGGCTATGCGCGCTGGCCGGCTTTTTGCTCTATCAATGGGCCTTGCAGCATCCCCCGGCAGCAGGCCTGCCTCCCTTGCATCATTGGTGGGCCAAGGTGCTGATGTATTTCAACCTGTGCATGCTGGCGCTGCATGTGCTGCCCATGCCCGGCATGCTGCTCGGTGAATACCTGCAACAGCGTGGCTGGCTGCCGCCGTGGTGGGCGAGCCTGCTGTCATACCTGCAACACTGGTGTTGGCTGTTACTGGCCGCCTCACCGTTGCTGGATGCCTTGTGCGGGCAATGGCTGGTTTACCCGCTGTATGAGGCGCTGGCTACGGCAGCCAGTCAGTAAGCCGCTGCAAATCATTGCTGCACCTGATGCTGATGCTACCATGCGGCTATGTCCTTCATGGTTAAACATGAGTCATCAGGGCAACTGGAGATGATAATCGATGACAACAGATAACGGTAAACAGGGCTGGCAACCAACGCGCAATGACTGGGTATTCATGCTGATTGTGCTGACAGTTATTGTCGTGCTTATCCTGGGAACCAGTGAACGCACGACAAAAGCCACCCCTGATGATGCCACCCATCGGGCGATTACCTCGCATAAAGCCTGTATGACATGTCATGGTGAGCATGGTATTCGCCCGCAACCTGCGGGCCATGTCAAGGCTACCCAGTGTTTTCAGTGCCACCAGCAACCAGCAGGGTGGAAAGGCGCTTGATTCACCGCATTGGCATCGTCGTCAAGCCGGGAGATGAGCGCGCTGCCAGCCTGGCTGCCGATATTACCCGCTGGCTGGATGACTGTGGCTATCGCCTGTGGATGCGCCAGGGGGAGCAAGCGTTACCCGGCACATCAACGGTGGCGGCAGAATCATTGACGCAACAGGTTGAAATGATGCTCGTTTTTGGTGGTGACGGCACCTTGCTGGGCGTTGGCCGCGAATGCGCCGGCACGGGCGTGCCGATTTTGGGTATCAATCTTGGCCGACTTGGTTTTTTGACGGATACGCCAGCCGGTTCGGTGCGCGATGCGCTGACCCATATCTTCGCCAACCGTTATAAAACGATTGAGCATTATGCCCTGCAGGTCGATGTGGTGCGGGATGCACAGTGCCGTTGGCATGGCCGGGCCATGAATGATGTGGTGTTGCACCGCCGTGACACCCGGCCTGTGGAGTTTGAATTGCATGTGCATCAGCGCCGCGCCTTCAGCCTGCACGCCGATGGCATGATTCTGGCGACACCGGCAGGATCAACAGCTTATGCCCTGTCGGCAGGTGGTCCCATTGTGCATCCTGGCGTGCAGGCGTTAACACTGGTGCCGGTCTGCCCGCACACGCTGAGCAATCGTCCTCTGGTCATCCCCATGGACGAAGGCATTGAAATGCGTTTATGTGCCTGCTCTCGCCCGGCCAGCCTGAGTCTGGATGGTCAGTTACTGGCGGAATTACAGGTCAATGATGTAGTACGCGTTTATCGCGGTGGAAAAATTCGGCTGATTTACCTGCCTGATCATCATTATTTTGAAACCCTGCGCAACAAACTTCACTGGGCGGATGGCGTGGGCACTTCAGGGCAATCATGCTAAGAGAGCTGCATATCCGGCAATTTGTGCTGGTGGATGAAGTACGTCTGGAACTGACTGATGGCATGACCGTCTTCACCGGCGAAACCGGCGCGGGCAAATCCATTCTGGTGGATGCGCTTGGTCTTTTGTTTGGGGCGCGTGCATCAGCCGCTGTGGTGCGTCACGGTGCTGATCGCGCCGAGATTGTCGGCTCGCTGGAAGTGGCGCAGCCAGGTATCAGCGCCTTGTTGGCAGAGCAGGGGATTGAAGAAGAAGAACTGATGATTGTGCGCCGCGTGATCAATGCTGATGGCCGTTCGCGAGCCTGGCTTAATGGCGTTGCTGTGCCACTGAAGGTGTTGCAGCGACTGGGCCGCCTGTGTCTGGATCTTCACGGTCAGCATGCGCACCAACGTCTGATGCAAGCAGCATGGCAACGCAGTTTGCTGGATGCCGGGCTGGATGCGTCGTTATTACAGCACGTAAAAGCATGCTGGCAGGCATGGCAGCAGGCCAGCCAGGCCATGCAGGCATGGCAGCAACAAATCCGTCAGGGGCGCGAACAGGAACAATGGCTGCGGCAACAGCTTGAAACACTGGACATGCTAGAACTGGCGCCCGGCTTATTGCAACACTTGGAGCAGGAGGTCGCTGCCGGCACCCACCTGGCGCAGCTGCAACAGGGGGCTGCGCAAGCCATGTATGCGCTTGATGAAGGCGAACCATCGACGCGCAGCCTGTTGACGGAAGCAATGCACGCTATTGCGCCGCTGGCCAGTTTGCAGCCATCGCTGCAACAGGCGGTGGACATGATGCAACAAGCAGAAGATGTGCTGGCTGAAGTACCCGCTTTGCTGCAAGACGTGCTGGAAATGGAAGTAGATGTCGCCCAATTAACAGCACAGGAACAACGGCTTAATCAATTACAGGCCATGTTGCATCGTCATGGCTGCGATGAGGCAACCTTGCTGCAACTACAACAACAATGGCAACAGCAACTGGATGCTCTGGATACGGCGGAATGGGATGGCGAACGTTTGCAGCAACAATGCGAACAGGCGCGTCAGGCGTATCGGCAAGCTGCCAGCACCCTGCATCAGGCGCGTTGCGAGCAGGCTGCAAGCTTGCTTGGCAAGCTGCGTCCGGCGCTTGATCAGCTGGCGCTGGCAGGCATGCAGCTACGCATTGATGTAACAAGTGAAGCGGATGACCACAACTGGGGGCAACATGGCTTTGACCATGTCAGCTTCATGCTCTCCAGCAATCCCGGCGAACCTTTCCGGCCATTGCAGCAAGTCGCTTCGGGCGGTGAATTATCGCGTCTGGTGCTGGCCCTCAAGGCCTGCGGCGCAGCCACAGGCGAAACACCACTGGCTGTATTCGACGAGGTGGATGTGGGCGTTGGCGGTGAAACAGCCTGGAGTGTGGGCGAACTTCTTCACGCCATGGCGGAGGAGCGCCAGGTGCTGGTCATTACGCATTTGCCACAAGTGGCTACACTGGCGGATCAGCATATTTGCATCACCAAGCAAAGCGATGGGCAACGCACTACCAGCTCACTGCTGCCACTGGATCGCGCCGGACGTTTGCAGGAGCTGGCCCGCATGCTTGGCGATGGCAGCCCTCAAGGTGTAAAACAGGCACGCGCCCTGTGGAAACGGCGAAAACGCCACTAATGCCACATCGTTTACAGATTCGTCCTGCCGAAGTGGGTGACATTTCAATGATTATGGAACTGATGGCTCCGCAGGTTGCCGCTGGTGTGTTATTGCCCCGCAGTGAGGATGATGTGTGTCAGCATTTGCAGGAATTTGTTGTCGGCACTTATGATGGTCAGCCAGCGGGCGTTGCTACCTTGCATTTGTACACCCGTCATCTGGCGGAAATTCGTTCGCTGGTGGTCGCTGATGACTATCGTCATTTAGGCGTAGGGCGTTTACTGGTCGAAGCCTGCGAACAACTGGCCATGCAACGTGGCGTCGATCATGTGTTCGCCCTGACCTACGTGAAGGATTTTTTTATTCGTCAGGGCTACAAGGTGGTTGCCAAAGAAAGTTTACCCCACAAAATCTGGACGGTGTGCATTCATTGTGAAAAATTCCATTGCTGTGATGAAACAGCAGTCGAAAAACACCTGAAAGCCGCCCACAGCAAGCCCATTCTGGAGCGTTTACAACCGTGACTACAGCAACAACATTTGCCCAACTGGCACTGGCTGCGCCACTGGCTCAGGCCATTGATGACCTGGGCTTTACTCAGCTGACCGATATTCAGCGCAGTGCCCTGCCGCTGACACTGGCTGGCAAGGATATTGCTGCCCAGGGGCGCACGGGAACAGGCAAAACCATCACCTTTTTGATTACCGCCATTCAACGCCTGTTGACGCAGCCTGCCAAAAAGGGCCGTGTCGACCGCCATCCCCGGGTGCTGATCGTCGCCCCAACCCGGGAACTGGTGGTGCAAATTCACGATGATGCCCGGCAATTACTACGCCATACCGAATTGCGCCTGCATGCCGTCTATGGTGGCGTGGACTACAAAAAACAACAACAGGCTTTTGATCATGGCACCGATATTCTGGTGGGCACGCCTGGTCGCCTGCTCGATTACTACAAACAGCGTCGCTACAGTCTGCGTCTGACGGAAATGCTCATCATCGACGAAGCGGATCGCATGTTTGACCTTGGCTTTATTCGCGATATTCGCTTTATGATGCGTCGTCTGCCACACTGGAAAGAGCGCCAGTCCCTGCTGTTTTCCGCCACGCTCTCCCGGCGTGTTATGGAACTGGCGTACGAACATATGAATAACCCGGAGCAAATCCGCGCTGAAGAAGGTGAATTGACGGCTCACGGCATTGAGGAAATCCTCTACCATCCGGCGCAGGAGGAAAAACAGGCACTGATGGTACATCTGCTGCGCTCGCTGGCGGTGGAGCGCGGGATCATTTTTACCAATGAAAAACGCACTGGCGAGAAGCTCGCCAACTTTTTGGCGCGCTATGGTTTCAAAACGGGTATTCTCAGTGGCGACGTTCCCCAGCGCAAGCGCATGCGTATTTTACAAGATTTCAGCGGAGGGCGGCTGCAATTGCTGGTAGCCACCGATGTCGCTAGCCGTGGCATTCACGTTGATCATGTCAGCCATGTATTCAATTATGATCTTCCCGAAGAGGCAGAAAGTTATGTTCACCGCATTGGCCGCACAGCCAGAGCTGGTGCCAGCGGCATGGCGGTGTCATTCGCCTGCGAACGCTATTGCATGGCGCTGCCGGATATTGAGGCAATGGTGGGTCACCGCATCCCCGTTCAGCCAATCGATGGCAGCATGCTGGACATCGGTGAGCCGACTCACCCGAAAGCCACAGCAGAAGGCATGCGCTCTGGCAAATCGGTGCACAAGCCACGCCGCCGTCATCTATCCAGGCAACACCCGCGTAAAAAATAAACCAGGTCGATACTACGGGCATAGCTGGATCAAGTCCGAATTCGTATTGACGTATGGTGTTGAAAAAACCTATCGGATTTTGGCAATTATTGAGAAATGGTGGAATAAAACTGACAGCAGCTCTACTGCTGACGAATAGCAGCGTCATTGCTGCAAAAAACAGAACGATGTTAACCATTCCTTGATTTTCGTAATAGTTTTTGTCAAAATCCAACAGATCCTTGGCAAATAGGAGGGTTCGTCATGCGTATTCGTCAACCTGCCGTGGCAGGTCGCTTTTATCCGGCCAATCAACGCGAACTGGAGAGCATGATCAGCGCTTATCTGGCCAAGGCGCATCCTGATATCAGCCAGCCTGAAGCACTGATTGTGCCACATGCGGGTTATGTGTATTCGGGGCTGACGGCGGCATGGGCTTATGCCAGCCTGCGGGAGCGTTCGATCCGACAGGTGGTGTTGTTTGGGCCAGCGCACCGGGTGCCCTTTGATGGCCTGGCTCTGCCTTCGGCGGATGCGTTTGCCACGCCACTGGGCGAAGTCAGGCTGGATCAGCGCGCCATGCAGCAAGCACTGACCCTGCCGGATGTGATAAGCTTTGATGCCGCGCATGCGCTGGAGCATTCGCTGGAAGTGCAATTGCCGTTTCTGCAAACCGTGCTGGATGATTTTACGCTGCTGCCTTTTTGCGTGGGTCGGGCGGAGATTGACAGCGTCGCCCGTG
>WFOJ01000230.1 GCA_015488125.1 Mariprofundaceae bacterium | reverse complement strand
AAGCGGCGGCCAGCGTCATTAACTGCTGCCGCGACCAGGCAAGTTGCCACAGCTGACAGGCTGCCAGCAGGGCAGTGGCAGCATCCGAAGAACCACCGCCCAGGCCTGCCTGCTCCGGGATGCGTTTGTCGATATGCACATGCACACCCTGGCGAATCCCCGCTTGCTGCCGCAGCGCCTGCAATAGCTGATAGACAAGATTAGCTTCGCCATTTAGTGCCGGATCGCTACAGCTTACCTGCAGCTCACTGGCTGCCCGGAAGTGCAGGGTATCGCAAAGATCAACGAAGGCGAAACTGGTATCCAGTGTATGGCGACCATCTTCGCGCAGACCGGTGACATGCAGGTGAAGATTAACCTTGGCAGGTGCAGGTAGTTCAACCACGGTTACGCCACTCGCGCAAATGGGTGAAAACAGCTAGTGCGTCGCAGGCACAGCCATGAGCCTGCGCATAGCTGCGCTGAAAATCTTCGCGCCAGACCTGTAAAAAGGGGTTGCTTCGCTTTTCTTCCGCCAGCGTTGATGGTACCGAAGGTTTTTTATCGGCGCGCAATTGTTGCACCTGGTGCCAACGTTGCCGGCACGCCTGGCGCCAGGTTTCATCATTCAGCGTATCAGCGACTTTCAGGGCAAAGATCAGGTTCATTTCAGTGTATTCGTGCGCACAATACACGCTAAAAGCATCATCCAGGGCATGAAGGCGAGCAAGCGAATGCAGCATTTGCGCATGCGTCCCTTCAAAAATACGGCCACAACCGGCGGAAAACAACACATCGCCACAAAACAGGGCATGGCCGATGCAGAATGCCAGGTGTCCGTCGGTATGCCCCGGCAGATGCAGGACTTCGATGTTCAACCCGTCAATACACCGGTGATCGCCATCCTGCAATAACTGCGTCACCGCCGGTGTGCGCTGTGCATCGCTGGCTGCCGCCCATACCTCGCAGCCGTAATATTCCGCAAGCTGAGAGTTGCCATCGGTATGGTCCCAATGGTGATGCGTGTTCCAGATGTGGGCAAGTGGGCGCTGATGCTGCTGGCAATGGCGGCGTACAGCGGGCGCCAGCGCCGGATCAATCGCCCAGGCGGTATGGCTCGCCTCAGGGAAGAGCACATAAATGTAATTGTCGCGCAGTACCGGCAACTGCCACAGGGTGAAACCGTGGTGCTGGTAAGCTACCGGCTTCACAGGCGTTGATAATGCAGGAACTGGCTTTCCCGCCCCTGACGAAGACCGCGTTGTTCAAATTTGGTGTAAATACGATCAGTTTCACGCGGCACAAAGCCATCTGGCCCGCCTGCGTTTTGCAATCCCGGTGTTTGATCAAGAATATCCCGCATCCATATGGCCAGATCCGGTTTGTCGCTGGCCAGACGGAGAAAACCACCGGATTTGATGCGTGAGCAGAGCAGAGCCGCAAAGTCTTTTTGAATCAATCGGCGCTTGTGATGTTTCTTTTTCGGCCAGGGATCAGGGTGATTGATATACACGCCATCAAGCTGACCTTCATCAATCTGACGTTCGAGCACAAGCTGCGCCGGTTGCTGGGAAATACGGCAGCGTTCAATCACGCCTGCATCTTCCAGTCGTCCTACGCATTTGGCCACGCCGGGCAGATAGATTTCAACGCCCAATAGCTGCCATTGAGGATGGCGGCGCGCCAGTTCCGTCAAAAAATCACCGTTGCCAAAACCAATTTCCATGACTACAGGAGCATGCATATCAAAACCACAATCGGCCAGCGGCACATCCGGTTTCAGTCCGATTTCCGGCAGCCAGCGCCGCAAGCGCTGCTCCTGCCCTTTGGTTACAAAACCGTTTTTTCGGCCATGGGTGCGCATCTCATGCTGCACATATTGATCCCGGAAACTTCGTGTCAGTCGCATGGGCAAACGCTAGGAGGCTGCCGGGCGTAAGGCAAATCTGCCCGATAAGATGTGAAAATCAGTGGGAAGCATTGCTGCACCGTCCGTCAGAGACGAATCCCCAGATGACGACGCAGGTTCAGCGGAATTTGTGGCAGCGCCAACACGTCAACAGCGGCGTTCAGCTGCACCGCAGCCTTGGGCATACCATATACTCTCGATGTTTTTTCATCCTGGGCAATGGTATGCCAGCCGTGATCACGCATGGCTTTAAGGCCTTCAGCGCCATCGCGGCCCATGCCCGTGAGCAATACGCCAATGGCCTTGCCATGCCAATGCGCAACCAGACTGTGAAAAAACATATCTGCCGAAGGGCAAACATGGTGATGTTGTTCGTTGTAGGGCAGATACCCCAGCGTCTGACTCTCGGTGATCACCAGATGGGTCTGGCTGGGAGCAAGATAGACATTGCCTGATTGCAGCATGGTGTGCTCCATGGCCACCTGCACAGGTTGTGGAATTTGCTGTCCAAGCCATTGCGCCAACCCCTGAGAAAACCGGCGATCCACATGTTGCACCACCACTACAGGCCAGGGAATATTTCGGCCCAGTCCTTTAAGCACCTGCACCAGGGCAGCCGGCCCTCCTGTGGAGGCAGCTATTGCCAGCAGGCCACGTGATTCCTGATTGCCATGATTATGGGTAACGGTAGAGGCATGATGCTGATGCTCTGTATTCCCGGCCTGTCGTTTTTGCGTACGGTGAATAAAACTATCCAGACTGGCAATTTTCTCCAGCAGAATGCGGTCGCAATCAGGGCCTTTAAGCGGATGCCGCAAGACATCAAGTGCGCCGGCATCGAGCACATCAAACGCCAGCGCCTGCGTCTGGTGACCCAGTGAAGGGCTGACAATCAGAATCGCACAGGGAAATTCGGCCATCATCCGCCGGGTGGTTTGAACGCTGTCCAGCAAGGGCAGGGCAAGATCCATAATAAGCAATTCAGGGGGATCCAGCCGCGCCATTTGCAATACATCCAGACCATTATCTGTTTGCCAGATAATCTCATTGCCCTGTTTGCCATCAATAATACGCTGCAACAAGCGCAGATCCGACGGGCTTGCACAAGCCAGTGCGATGCGTAAGCCCATCATGCTTCTCCCAGCAGTTCATGAACTTTTTGTAGCATGGACTGGTCATCAAAACTACTTTTGGCCAGGTAGGCATCGGCTCCCGCTTCCAACCCACGCATGCGATCGTGTTCGTTTTCCTTATAGGAAACGATAATGACAGGCATGATGCCAAAGCGTGAATCCTGCCGCATACGCTGAATCAGCGTAATGCCATCCATATGTGGCATGTCAACGTCACTGATCAGCAAATCATAATCATTGGCATTGAGCATATTCCAGGCATCCAGTCCATCCACTGCGACATCCACGGCATAACCTTCAGCGATCAGCATATTGCGTTCTGTTTCGCGTACGGTGATGGAATCGTCAACAACCAGAATACGCCCGCGTATGGCGGTCTCGGCATGTTGTTCTTCTCTCTTGTGCTTGCGTCTGGAAGCGAGAAAGCGGGCCATACTGCGCAACATATCATGCGTATCCATCATATAGATCAGCTTGCCATCGGGCATCAGCGCGCAGGAGGTGATATCCTGCACCTTGCCCAATATCTCCGGCAGGGGTTTTTCCACCAAATCATGGATACCAACGACCATATCAACCACCAGGCCCAGGCTGTGTGGTGGCTGGCCAAGCACCAGCACATGCCAGGGGAACGTGGGGATTTCGGAGGATGAGTGATTAAACAGTGCTGCTGCCTGCACCAGCTCGATGCGTTGCTCATTCAGATAAAAAAACGGTTGACCTTCAGCATACTGAATATCCGCCTCATACAGCAAGGTCATGTGCTGCAATCGTGCCAGTGGCACGGCCCAGGCCTGTCCGGCAATGCTGATCTGCAAGGCTCGGGTTACAGCCAGTGAAATCGGCAAATGCAGTTCAAAGCGCGTTCCCTTGCCTGCCTCCGTTTCTACGTGCATCACACCCTGAACATCGCGCACCGTCATTTCCACGACGTCAAGGCCAACGCCGCGACCTGAAATTTCACTGACGGTTTCACGCATACTAAAGCCCGGCAAGAACAAAAATGCCAACAGCTCGGCTTGCTCCATGCGTTCAACCATTTCGGCGGATGCATGTCCGCGTTGCACAATGCAGCGGCGAAGCAATTCCAGATCAATACCTGCGCCATCGTCTTCAACAATAATCTTGAGCATGCCTGACTGGTGCATGGCGCGAAGATACACATGACCCTCAGCAGGTTTGCCAGCCGCCAGGCGCGTACTGGTATCACCAATGCCGTGATCAACAGCATTGCGCAACAGATGCTGCAAGGGTGCCTTGATTTTTTCGAGAATATCCCGATCAACCAAGGTATTTTCACCTTCAATATGCAGGCGAACCTGCTTGCCCAATTCAACACCCAGATCATGCACCATGCGTTTGAAGCCCTGGATACCGTGGGCAAAGGGTTGCATACGACAATCCACGCTTAATTCCTGTAATTGTCGCGATTGACGAAAGACGCTGCGCTCGTATTGCTCCAGACGCGTCAGTCCTTCCTGAATCTGTTCGCTGATTTCCAGCACATAATGTTGGCTGCGACGCAATGCTGCGGCACATGCGTTATCGCCTGTTGTTGCGCTATCGAACACCGATGGTTCCAGTTGGCGTAACAACTTCATGCATTCCCTGGCATGGGATTTAAGATGCTGCAAGCTGTGACTCAGCGGCATGAGCCACTGCCATTCCGCCTGAATTTCAATAGCCAGGCCAAGCATGCGTTCGATATGCTGCGGGCTGATGCGCACATGCGTTGTTGTGTTGGCGGTGTTGGCAGGGGTTGTCCCACTTGTTTCTGCATTCGCCGGCGATGCTGCCTCGCCTGTTGCTGTTGTATCGCCAGGCTTCGTTTCCGTCGTTGTCTCAGGAGGCTGTAGCATCGCTGTCAGACTGGCGTTCAGGGTCGTCAGTTCTGATGCATCAACGGTTTTCTGGTCAGCAAATGCTTGTAAGGTATCAATCGCTCTAAGCATGGGGGCAACACAACCATCATGCCAATGGCTGCGCCCTTGCTGCATGGCGACCATTGCATCTTCCATGTGATGCGCCAGCGATACGGCATCGTTTAACTGAATCACTCGTGCCGCTCCCTTGAGGGAATGTGCGGCACGCATCATGGCCTGGAGTGTTTCCGCGTCGTCAGGCTGTTCCTTCAGCCGCAATACGCCATCGGCAAGCACGGAGAGGCTGCTCTCTGCTTCCATTCGGAACAGCTCATGCATGGAAAGTTGGGAATAATCCATGAAACTACCGTATCTGCCCTGTGCCTTGCCGATTCATCGGATCCATTCACCCAGCTCCGACCAGCGATCCGTATCCAGCACACAGGCATGGTGACGACCTTGCCCAGTCGTAAGCATACACAGGCCCAGGCTAAGCTGACGTTGCAGCGCAGGAAGACTGTCGGGTACAGGCTGCAAGGCGTGACGATAGCAGTAATGCACACCGGATACCTGGTGAACAGCAAATACCACCGGATGTCCGCAGGGGCGCGCATGCAACAGCAGGATGTTGCTGTTGGCCGTATCCAGTTCAATCCGAGGCATGCCCAGCAATCCACTGAGTGAAATATGCAAACACAGTTCACCGCGTACCTGCGTGAGTCCCAACAGTATATCCGGATTTCTGTGCGGTAGCGGCGATGGTTGTTTGACAGGCAAAATCTCATCCACCTGTGTCACAGGAAGCGCAAAATATTCATCATGCAATCGAAAGACAAGCAGGCCAAGATCACCTCTGCCTGTGGCATCTTCGTGATCCTCGGTCTGCATCCATGTTTGCGCCCAGTCAATATCGTAATCATCAGCTACGGGATCATCGAGTTTTCGCCGGCCGGCACGAATATACACCAGGCAATTGCGACAATGCGATACTTCCTTCAGCTTTTCGCATCGCGGCAACGAGCGCCCCCAGACACCCATATCGTTCCAGCAGTCTTGTCGTGATTGTTCATGCTCAGGATGCATGTTGTTCATCCTTCAAACGCTGCAAACGCTGACGCACCCGCTTTGCTGCCTGAAGCTGACCTTCCGCATCCAGCAGCAAGGCCAGATGCTGAAGGGCTTCGGTATAATCAGGCTGTAAGTAAATGGCTTGCCGGAAGCTGCGAATGGCCGCCGAGCGCTGTTGCTCCGCTTCATAAGCCAGCGCCTCGTAAAAATAGCTTTTGGCGCACCTGGGAAAGGAGCGCATCCGTTGCTGGCAAAGTTGATGCACGCGATCTAGCTGCCCCTGATCGGCTGCCAGGCGAATCTGATCCAGCGCAGACGACGAAGTTACTGCGTCTGTTGCCCTGACAACGGGCGCATCTGCTTGTTCTTGCTGCTTCCCTGGTTGTTGCTGTGGCTGCTGTTGTGCCATTTGTTGGCGGATTTGTCTGGCCGACATTGTCTGGGTATCCTTTTGCCTGGCCGGGTGACACAGCGCAAAGGCCAGCGGAATACGACGACTGCGAAACATGCCTTGCCAGACCTGGGTGTTTTCGGCATTGCCCGCAAACAGTATGCCATCAGCTTCCAGTAATCGGCTAATATTGGTCGCCGCCTTTTTTCGCGCTTCGGCATGAAGGTAAATCAACAGATTACGGCAAAAAATGACCGGATACTGACCGAATTTCAGCAGTTCCTGCTGATTCAGAATATTACCGTGATGAAAACGCACGCACTGACGCACTTCCGTTGACAACTGGTAACCCTGGTCTGTTTTCCGGAAAAAATGCATATATTGGTGCGCCATTTCACTGCGAAATGAATACTCAGGATACAGGCCCTGCCTGGCCCGAGCCAGTGCTTCCCGGCTGATATCAATGGCATCAACACTGAATTGATCCGGTTTTAATCCTGCCTGCAACAAACACATGGCCACGGAATACGGTTCCTCGCCCGTGGAGCAAGGCAGGCAAAGAACGCGCCAGAAACGTCTTCCCGTTGTTTCAGCGATCACCCGGCGCAAGGCCATAAAAGCTGCCGGATGACGAAAAAAACTGGTTTCCGGTACGACCACAGCCTCAATTAAAAGCTGGAGTTCCTCCTCATCCTGACGCAACTGACGAACGTAAGCGGCGACATCATGCAACCGCAGTCTCTGCATACGTTGATCCACGGCGTTACGCAGGGCCTGGGCATTGATACTCGCCGGATTAAGCCCCATGGCCTGATGTAACTGGTAAAGCAGGGTATCAGGCAGTTTATGCATGGGCAAGCAGTTCGGAGAGTTCATCACTGAATAACTGATCCACATCAATCAGTTGTACCATACCTCGCTCATCCGTCAGTGTTTCGGTCAGATAGGGAGCCTGAGCCAGGTGAACAGCCAGATGGTGCAAGGATTCCTCGCGGAATTTCAGCGTGCCGGTTACGCCTTCAGTCAGTAAGCCCAGTGTACGAGCTTGCTGCCCGGTCATGCAGCGCAGCAATATGATACGCGTGCTGTAAAGTACACGCGAAGGCTCGCCTATAACCAACTGACTGAAATCCACTAATGGTACGCCTTCACCAGCGACCCGGATCAGGCCGCAAAACCAATCAGGTGTGTATGGCAACGGCTTGACCTGCAGTCGAGGCAGCACGCGCAACACACTCGTTACTCGTATGGCGTACACCTGCTGCCGGAGGTGAAAACAAATGCAAAGCATCAGATGGCTTTTTTCACCACAAAAAGGCTGACGGCAGCCTGCAGACTGCTGACAGCTTCATCAAGATCGTGAATACTGCGGTTACTCTGACTGACGAGATCCGCCGTTTGCTGCGCTGCTTCGCTTAAGTTCAGCATGGCATCGCTGATTTCTTCTGCTTCCTGCTTCTGGGTGTTCAGCCCTTCATTGATGCTTTCCATATGCGGTGCGAACGCCTTGACCATGTTAATCACCTTGCGCATTTCTTCGGATGCAATGCGGGCATCCTCAACGCTGTGATGCAACTCCTCAGTGAAACGATCCATGCTCATGACGCCGGAAGCCACCGTCGATTGCACTTCTTTAACCATTTGCTCAATATCGTAAGTGGCCACTGCCGTTTGATCGGCCAGCCGCCGGATTTCACTGGCAACAACAGCAAAGCCACGGCCATATTCACCGGCTTTTTCCGCTTCAATCGCCGCATTGAGCGATAATAAATTCGTCTGATCAGCGATTTTGTTGATGGTGGTGACCATGCTGTTAATAGAGGCCGCTTTTTCACTCATTTCAGCCAGGTGATTGGTAATGCTCTGCGATGATCCGGTCATACGATTCATGCTTTCATTCATGTTTTCCAGGCGGCTTTGTGAATTGCCTGCCAGTTCATCAGTCTGCTGTACCAGTTGATTGGTTTCGTTCAAGGCATAGGAAAGATCGCGTGACGTCGAGGTGATTTCACGAATCGAGGCAGCCACCTGATTGGCGGTTGCGGCATATTCCGTGGTGCTTGCCTCCTGCTCCTTGATCGACGCAGAAAGTTGTTTGGCCGAGCTGGCAACCTGAATACCTGCACGTTGCACGCGCTGAATCAGATGAACCAGATGATCCAGCATGCGATTGATCAAACGCGCCAGCACGGCTGTCTCATCGCGCCCCTGCTCATCAAGGCGACGCGACAAATCGCCATCACCTTCCACCACGGCGCGCATGCGTTCAATCAATAATTGTAATGGTTTTGTCAGATGGAAGGCGAGCAATACCAGCAACAGCACCAGCAAGGCACTCATGATAACCATAAACCCCAAAAAAAGTTGCGCCTGCTCTTGTGATGTTTGTTCTTGTGCTGCACGGTTTTTTTCGAGCATACGGTGAATACCGGTTTGCAAATCGCTGACATTTTTCAGCGCCGCCTCGCTTTTTTGATGAACAAGTTCTGCGGCTGCATCCACGGCATGAACACCGGTGACCAATTGGCGAAAGCTGTTGTAGTAAAATGTGATTTTGTTGCTGATCGTTTGGCGGATTGCACTATCCAGTTTGCTTTCCCGGAGCAATTTTTCAAAGCGTTTTCGCTCTTCGGTCATTTCCAGCACATATTGGTCATGTTTGCGTGCCAGAAAGTCTTTTTCATGCCGTCGCATCATTAGCATGGAGTGCGCCAGGGTTATTTCCTGATGACGATCCAGCTCTGCCTCCACCTCATGCACCGCTGTGCGCAGGGCACCCAGCAATCCATGATTCTCGTCAAGGCCAAGCTCCGTCTGCTTTTCCACCATGAGGTGAAACTGCTCACGGGTAGAAACCCATTGCAGACGCGTTTGCTGTAGCAGGCTTCGCTGTTCCTCCTGGATGGGCAGGCTTTCTTCCGCAGTGACAAAAAAAGCGTCAATCTTCTTGGCGAGCAGATCATAGGCATCAATATCCTTACGCTGATGCGTCAACTCAAAACGCTGGCTGATCACCACTGTCTCAAGGAGATTTTTCGTCACCTCATCAGCAGCCGTATCAAGCCGGGTATATTGCTGGTTCAGCTGATCCAGCCGTTCATGCGTTTGCCGCATCTGCCATTGCAAGGCAAACATGGCAAGGAAATAAACCATTACCAATATACTGGGAATAAACAATTTTTGGTTAATGGTCAGCCGCTTGAGCATTCCACTCCTCCTCCAACCTGATAGTGCCAGGAAGGCTAGGAGTCAACTGATGAAAGGCAAGTGTGGCGTCAGCAACAGATGTTTTGCCAGATTGGCTATTGCAGCGCGCTGCTGCGGTGAATTTCCTGCCAGCTGGCAGTGGCGGTGCCGACTTTGCCGACGACAATCCCCGCCGCCTTGTTGGCGGTGATGGCAGCCTGCAAGGGCGTTTCGCCACGCAGCAGGGCGGTGGCAAAACTGGCAATCACGGTATCGCCAGCACCGGTGACATCAAACACATCACGCGCTTCCGTCGGGATATGATGACATTGCTGCCCATCGAACAAGGTCATGCCGCATTCTGAACGGGTCAGTAGCACCCAGCTCAGTGATAGCTGGCGATGCAATGTTTTGGCAATAAGGGCGGCGTGTTCGTCGGTGTTAATGGCCGGCAGCCCACTCATGGCAGCAGCTTCCTGAAGATTGGGGGTGATGAATGTGGCGCCCTGATAGGCGGCGGTGTGTTCCGGCTTGGGATCAATGCCCACGCGGCAACCGTGTTCGTCGGCCAGTTGCAGGATAGCGGCAATCGTCTCCGCTGTCAGCACACCCTTGGCATAGTCCGAAAGAATCGCCATGCCCGCCTGCGGCATACGATCGGCAATAAGGCTTAGCATTTGCTGCTGACAGGCTGCCGTCAGCGGCGAGTTCCATTCCCGATCAAAACGCAGCATTTGCTGGTGACGGGCAATAATACGGGTTTTGACGGCGGTCGGGCGACCATTGCTCTTGATCAACACGCCCTGATGTTCCACACCCAACGCTCCCAGTCGCTGAGCGACCCAGCGTCCGGCCTCATCATCACCAACGACGCCAAACATGGCGCATGGCTCATCCAGAGCATGCAGATTGCGAATCACATTGGCCGAGCCACCGAGGCGACGATCGCTTTCACTGATATTCACCACGGGCACGGGCGCTTCCGGTGAAATGCGATGCGCATCTCCCCACAGGAACTCATCCACAATAATATCGCCGATCACCAGGATCATCGGCGAAACCGTGCCTCAAGATCGCTGACAAAGACCTCAGCCTGACGGTATTCCTGCCAATAGCTGCGTAACTTGCGCAGGCGGCGCTGCCAGTACACCGGGCGGGCATGATAGCTCAGCCAGTTATAGCGATGAATGGCCTGACGCACCCGTTCTGCCTCGGTGGCATCTGGTGTCACTGTTTCAGGCGCGGCCACCTTGCGAAACAGCATGCGAATATCAGGGTGCTCGTCATCTGTGAACGAAGCCTGCCAGGCAAAGCCGCAACGCAAAGCCAGCAGTTTCAGGGTATTGGGAGAAAAATTATAGGTATGGGCAAAATGGAAAAGGCGACCAAAAGTGGCAAAAGGAGCAGCGATATTCGGGCATTCCATATAGAGCAGGCCATCATCTTTCAGCAGCTCGCGAATTGTTAACAGGGCACGAACAGGCGAGGTAAAATGCTCGATCACATGAATCAGCAACACCATATCCTGATCGCCACGCGTCGGGTAATCAAAAAGATTGCAGTTTTCGACATCGGCATGCAGTACCTTGCGCGTGTAGTGGTTAAATTGTTCATTCGGCTCAATCCCACTGGCTTGAAAACCACGTT
>WFOJ01000229.1 GCA_015488125.1 Mariprofundaceae bacterium | reverse complement strand
TTGATCAGCAGGGAAGACCCGCGCAAGCCGCTTTCTGATCAGGCAATTGCCAGCCAGCTGGACAAGGAAGGTATTTTGCTGGCACGCCGGACAGTGAGTAAATACCGCGAACAACTGGGTATTGGCTCGACGCGCCAGCGCAAACAAACAGCTTAACACGGTTTTACAATGCATTATATCCAGTTTTTTGATACCACGTTGCGTGATGGCAGTCAAACGGTGGGCATTAGTTTTTCGGCCAAAGACAAACAGCGCATTGCCGAACGACTGGCTGATTTTGGCATGGACTGGATCGAAGGTGGCTGGCCCGGCGCCAACCCGAAGGACGATGAGTTCTTTGCAGCCATGCGTTACCGTCACTGGTCACAATCCCGTCTGGTGGCTTTTGGTAGCACGGCGCGCTCATGCGATGTGGAACATGATGCCGGATTGCACAGTCTGGCACGCTCAGGGGCAGATGCCGCCTGTATTTTTGGCAAAAGCTGGGATGTACATGTGCGCAAGGCACTGGAAATTTCCCTGCAGGCCAATCTTGATCTCGTGTATCATTCCATTGCCTGGCTCAAACAACGAATGGACACCGTGTTTTTTGATGCCGAGCATTTCTTTGATGGCTATCGCCACCACAGCGATTATGCCATGCAGGTACTCAAAACTGCCCATGAGGCAGGCGCGGATGCACTGGTCTTGTGCGACACCAATGGTGGCTCAACACCTTATGAGGTAACCTCCACCGTCAGCCATGTGCTGCGCGTATTTCCGCGTCAGATCATTGGCATTCACGCCCATAACGATTGCGAATTGGCTGTAGCCAACAGCATTGCCGCCGCCCGTGTCGGGGCGCGTCATATTCAGGGCACGATCAACGGCATTGGTGAACGCTGTGGCAATGCCAACCTGACATCGGTGATTCCCAATATTATGTTGAAAATGGGCTTGCCCTGTCATATCCGTCAGGATCGCTTGCGTGAACTGCGTTCGTTATCGGAATTTGTTAATGAAATGGCCAATCGCCTGCCATGGCGGCATCAGCCGTATGTGGGGCATAATGCCTTTGCCCACAAGGGCGGTATTCACGTCTCTGCGGTGAAAAAACAATCCAGTCTGTATGAGCATATTGATCCTGCACTGGTTGGCAATACGCAGCGTATCACCGTGTCCGATCAGGCGGGAAAAAGCAATATTGTGGCCAAGATTGCCGGTTTTTCGCTGGGGCGAAGCATCGACCCGGAAGATCCGGCCATTCGTCGCATGGTCGCCAAGGTCAAAGATATGGAGCATCAGGGTTATGCCTTTGAAGGCGCTGAGGCATCGTTTCATTTACTGTTTCGGCGTGCCATGGGAGAGTTCCGCCATTACTTTACACTCAAGGCCTTTCGTGTGCTGGATCAAAAGCAGGGGCATGATATTCCCGCAGAGGCGGAAGCCACGGTGCAATTGCGCGTCGGACGCCAGCATTCACACACCGTGGCGCTGGGCAATGGCCCTGTCAACGCCATTGATAAAGCATTGCGACTGGCATTAATCGAGCACTATCCAACCTTGAATGATATGCGCTTGAGTGATTTCAAAATGCGTGTACTCAGTACGCGGGAAGCAACCGCTGCAAGTGTGCGTGTGCTTATTGAATCCACCGATGGTCATCGCAAATGGGGGACGGTTGGTGTTTCCACCAATATGGTGGAAGCCAGCTATCGCGCCCTGGTGGATGCCATTGAATACAAGTTGATGTGTGATGGCATTGATCCGCCAGAGGCATCGCCGATACCAGCAACATCATGAGTTACCGCTATGCTCCTGGCACCCACGTGTTGCTGGATTTCTATCACGCCCGTCATCTGCGTGACCCTGCCTTTATTGAGGCGGCATTGCGCCATGCGGCCAGGGCATGCAAGGCCACGGTATTAGAGGTACGCCTGCATCAGTTCGGCGCGCATGGTGGTGTTACCGGCGTGGCATTGCTGGCGGAATCCCATATCAGCATTCACACCTGGCCGGAGCGACGTTTTGCAGCGCTGGATGTATTTATGTGCGGACAATGCGACGCCCGTCGAGCCATTGCGCCGCTCATCTCCCGTTTTCGCCCCTTGCGTACTCACATCAGCGAACATGCACGGGGGCGTGTGCCGGGTATCGCCAGCCATGAGGAAGCAGACGGGCAATAGCGCTGTTACTCGGCGATCGCATCCAGCGCCGCCTGACCTTCAATGCTGACCAGGATATGATTGGGAACGCAAGCCAGCACAGCGCCCATATGGTGGCGCTGACCACTGCGCACGCAACGCTGACTGCGGCAAGAGCTGTGGCTGATGCTGACATAACCATTTGCAATATGCACCCTGGTCTCGCCGATCGCTCCCTGTGCCGTAAAATCCACTGTTTTTTCAGCCTGCAAAGGGTAACAGGCCAGCAATGTCCGATCGCGCCATATGCTCACCATGGGCACTGCACGGCGATGATCAGCCAGTTGTTGCCACCACAGGACGGCGATACCCGTCAGGGCAAGCAGCAAGAGAAGTCGATCGACGAAACTGCCTGCCCATCGCAGGCTCATGACGGTGGCAGTTGACCATCATCGCCGGCTCGAGTTCTGATGCCTTCAGGCAGACGAATAATGTCCTCAGGATGATGTTGTTTTGCATAATGAATATCAGCATGGCTGATCAGCTTGTTGACCCAGTCTTCAAAAGCCTGATGCTGAAGAATATGAATAATTTCTCTTCTGGCATCGGCAAATGACTGCACTTCGGCGGGCTTGTAGCCCTTGCGCAAGATAATATGCCAGCCACTGTCCGTCTTCACCGGTTTGCTGAGGTCACCATCGTGCTTCAAGGCAAAGGCAGCTTCTTCAAAAGCCTTGTCCATGATGCCGCGCGGAAACCAGTTAAGATCGCCGCCGCGTGCCTTGTTGCTGTCATCCAGCGAATAACGCGCTGCCAGAGCAGAGAATTGCGAGGGGTCAGCCTTCAGTTTGGCGGCAATATCCTTGGCCTCCTGCTCATCATGCAACAGAATATGAGCGGCATGAAGCTGTTCGGGAAGCGTAAAATCGGCCTTATGCTGCTCATAATAGGCGCGCAGCTTATCCTCATCGGGGATGGGCTGGTTATTGAAGAACTGGGATTTCAGGGCATTGATCAGAATATCATTGCGCATGCGCTGGATTTGCGCATGCACCTCGGGTTTGATATCCAGCCCTTGCATCACGGCCTGCTGTGCCAGCACCACGCGACGCACCAGCAGTTCTTCAACCTTTCTGCGTACTTCAGGGCTGTTGGCCAGGTGCTGCATGGATGGAGGCAAATTGGCCAGTTCAGCATCCACATCAGACACCAGAATCAGCTCGTTGCCCACTCTGGCGACGGTTGGCGAGTCGCTGCCACCGTCGCTGACCAGCTGGTCAATATCCACCACATCATCATTGCAGGCCGCCAGTGCCAGCAGGATCATGGTGCATGCAAACCGGCGAATCGGATGGTTGTTCAAATCGTTGCTCCCTCTTGTAGCATAGCGCGACAGGCTTCAAGGCTGTAGCATGCGGCCAATC
>WFOJ01000228.1 GCA_015488125.1 Mariprofundaceae bacterium | reverse complement strand
GCGCACGCGATTGGCATCCAGCGTCACCGGCGCATTGCCCATGGCCATGATGATGCGTCCCCAGTTGGCATCAGAACCGGCAAAAGCCGTTTTGACCAGCGGTGAAACGGCGATACTGCGCCCTAATAAACGGGCTTCTTCTTCCGACGTTGCGCCGCTGACCTTAATGGTGACAAACTTGCTCACGCCTTCGCCATCGCGGACGATTTGTTGCGCCAGATCAATGCAAACGCTTTCCAGCGCTTTGCCAAACGCCGTGGTATCGCCTAATTCATCATGACCAAGGCCAAGGCCGGAGGCGAGCAGGCAGACCGTATCGTTGGTGGAGGTATCACCATCGACGCTGATGCTGTTGAATGAACGCGCCACCGCCTGCCGCAGCAGGCGTTGAAGTTCCGGCGCGGCAATGGGCGCATCGGTGGCGATAAAGGCCAGCATGGTTGCCATGTTCGGGTGAATCATGCCCGCGCCTTTGGCTATGCCGGTGATGGTGTAGGCGCCGAAGCGTTGCGATGACCATTTGCTGAAGGTATCGGTGGTGCGAATGGCTTCAGCAGCCTGCAACCAGTGATCTTCATCCATCGTGCTCAGCGTTGCGCTTAAATGCTGCCGGATACGCTCGATGGGAAAGGGCGTGCCAATGACGCCGGTCGAGGCGGACAACACTTGCGAAGGTTCACAGTCCAGCGTTTCAGCCGCCAGTTGCAGCATGGCTTTGGCCCATTCCTGCTCGCGGATACCTGTGCCGGCATTGGCATTGCCACTGTTGACAATGATAGCGCGTATATCCGTGGCATGATCATGCAGGGTTTGTTCAGCCAGATCCACACAAGCGGCGCGGAAGGCATTTTGCGTGAACATGCCTGCCGCCTGCGCCCCGGCAGGGCAGTGAATCAGTGTTACATCCTGACGACGACCCACGGTGTCTGCCGATTTCACACCGCAGGAAGCCACGCCCAGACGAAAGCCGGGGACAGCGAAAGGCGCATCACTCATTTGCGACGACCGTGACACTGTTTGTATTTCTTGCCCGAGCCACAAGGGCAGGGCTGGTTGCGACCGATCTTGGCATCGCGACGCACCGGCGTATGCGCTGCCTCATTCTCCACTTCCACTTCTTCATTGCCGTGCCGGTAATGCACATCCTGCGGTGTTTCCTGCGGTGGCTGCGCTACCTCTTCAGCCTGTTGCAATTGCACCTGAAACAGTGTGCGCACCGTCTGCTCCCGCACGCGATCAATCAGCCCGGAAAACAGCTCAAAGGATTCGCGCTTGTATTCCTGAATCGGCTGTTTCTGGGCATAGCCGCGCAGACCCACGCTCTGACGCAAATGATCCATGGCCAGCAAATGCTCTTTCCAGTGATGATCCAGCACGCTGAGTAACAACCATTTTTCCAGCGGACGGAACTGCTCGCTGGTCAGTTCTTCTTCCTTGCGTGCCAGGCCTTCGCGCACCAGATCAACCACTTTGTCCACGACATCTTCAGCAGTCTCCACGTCATCGGCGTCAAACCATGCCTGCGCATCAGCCGCAATACCAAAATGTTCAGCGATCGCCTGTTGCAGGCCTTCGGCATCCCATTCATCAGGTCGCCCCTGCACAAAGCGATTGGCAACATCACGTGCCAGCTCCTCCGCCATATTCTCGATCACATCATGCACATCATCGGCTTCCAGCAGCTCGCGTCGCTGCGAATAAATGACTTCGCGTTGCTGATTCATCACATCATCATATTCCAGCAACTGCTTGCGAATATCGAAGTTGCGACCTTCCACCTTTTTCTGTGAATTTTCCACGGCCTTGTTGATCAGCGGATTCTCGATGACCTCGCCTTCCTTAAAGCCCAGGCGCATCATCATTTTCTGCATGTTTTCACCGCCGAAGATGCGCATCAGATCATCTTCCGGCGACAGGAAGAAACGGCTCACACCGGGGTCGCCCTGACGGCCAGCGCGGCCACGCAACTGGTTGTCGATACGGCGAGACTCATGGCGCTCAGTTCCCAGGATATGCAGGCCACCGGCAGCCACGACTTCTTCATGCTCGCGTTTGCACATGGCGCGGATTTCTGCTGCCTTTTCCTCACGCTGGGCATCGCTTAAGTTTTTCGGTAGCTGGGCAATCATCATTTCCGGATTGCCGCCCAGCATAATATCGGTACCACGGCCAGCCATATTGGTGGCGATGGTCACCGCCCCCTTGCGCCCG
Organism: Mariprofundaceae bacterium; assembly: GCA_015488125.1. GTDB lineage: Bacteria > Pseudomonadota > Zetaproteobacteria > Mariprofundales > Mariprofundaceae > AB-137-C09. The sequence goes on along the minus strand of WFOJ01000228.1, from coordinate 1,136 downwards.
GCCTGAGCAACAATCATGGCTTCATCTTCGTGATGCTTGGCATTGAGCACGGCATGCTTGATGCCTTCCTTGCGCAGCATGCGCGATAGCAGCTCGGAATTATCAATGGAAATCGTGCCCACCAGCACTGGCGCGCCGGTTTCGTGAATGCGCTTGACGTTGGCGACAATGGCATTGTATTTATCCTTGAGGTCGCGATAAACGAGATCGTCCAGATCCTTGCGGATCATCGGACGATTGGTCGGCACAATCACCACTTCCAGGCCATAAATCTTCTGGAATTCCTCGGCTTCGGTATCTGCCGTGCCGGTCATGCCTGCAAGCTTGTCGTACATGCGAAAATAATTCTGGAAGGTGATCGAGGCCAGCGTCTGGTTCTCTGGCTGCACTTCCACGCCTTCCTTGGCTTCCAGCGCCTGATGCTGACCATCGGAATAACGCCGCCCCTGCATGATGCGGCCGGTGAATTCATCAATAATCAGCACTTCGCCGCCACGCACGATATAATCCACCTCGCGCTTGAACAGCGTATGCGCCCGCAGTGACTGGGTAACCGCATGCAGCACATTGATATTCTCAGGGTCGTAAAGATCGCTGCCCTCGGCAATCAGGCCAGCCTCGCGGCACAGGGCCTCCATGTGCTCCATGCCTTTCTCGGTAAAGGATACAGCTTTTTCCTTCTCATCCTTTTCGTAGTCAGCTTCGTCCAGTTGTATCACCAGATCATTGGCAAGCTTGTACAGCTCTGTTGCCTGCTCCGACTGACCGGAAATAATCAGCGGCGTGCGCGCCTCATCAATAAGAATGGAGTCCACTTCATCGACAATGGCAAACGCATATTCGCGTTGTACCAGTTCCTCCTTTGAGAACATCATATTGTCGCGCAGATAATCAAAGCCGAACTCATTATTGGTGCCATAGGTAATATCACAACGGTAGGCATCGCGGCGCTCTTCCTGGCTGATGCCATGAACGATAATCCCTGTACTCATGCCAAGAAAATCGTATAGGCGGCCCATCTGCTCGCCATCGCGCCGGGCCAGATAATCGTTGACCGTCACCACATGCACGCCCCGGCCATTCAAGGCGTTCAGATATACCGCCAGCGTGGCTGTCAGCGTCTTGCCTTCACCGGT
>WFOJ01000227.1 GCA_015488125.1 Mariprofundaceae bacterium | reverse complement strand
TGGACATCGGCATTCCGCACATGGATAATGAGGCAGCAGAGCAGGTCACGCTCAGCCTTGGCGTGGCAACCATGGTGCCCCGACGCGAATTAAAGCCGGGCGACCTGATCAAGGCCGCCGATCAGGCCCTCTACGCAGCCAAAAAAGCAGGGCGAAACCAGGTGCGCTGCCACCCTGCTCCCGATGACTGAACACTCCCTCCTGACATGCTGGTCATGACAAGTTTTACAGACTTATAAAACGATTTCCTCGCTGATGGCTGCCGCCTTGTCTTCACCGCAGAGTCTGGCCACAAGGCGCAAGGCAAAGGCCAGTGCCGTTCCCGGGCCGCGACTGGTAATCAGAACATCATCTTCAACGACTGCCTCGTCAACATAGACAGCGGCAGGCGCAAACTCTTCCACCATGGTCTGCGTTGACGGATAGGAGGTGACCCGGTGTGATTCGATCACACCATAGGCCGCCAGCGCCACCGGCGCGGCACAGATGGCTGCAATGGTGCGCCGCTGTTTGCGTAGCCGCAGGGTGATTGTCTTGACGCAGGCGTTATTGCGCAATAAATCTGCATTGGGCAAACCACCGGGCAGCACAATCATATCCCAGTGGTCGTTCTGCACGTCTTCAATATTGGCATGAGGCACAAAAGTTACGCCAGAGCGCCCTTGCACCGGCTGACCATCCAGGCTGGCCATGCACACCTCAGCACCAGCGCGGTTCAACATGTCCACCACGCACATCATTTCCACTTCTTCCACGCCTTCGGCAAATGGAACCAGTACGCGTTTTTTCATTATTCTCCTCCCTTTACAGAGCCTCCGCCATCTGGCGCAATGCCTGCATTGAACGCGCTATGCGCTGTTCCTCTTCTTCGCTGGCATGGCCTTCAAGCATGGCGATGAATTGTTGTTGCACGGTTGTTGTATCCAGTACATCTCTGGGATAAGGCATGGGGCTGCAATCATCAAAGCGCACGTTCACAATGGCTTCTCCCTGCTGCCGAACACACTGTTTCTGGCGGTGAGCATATAACTCCGGTTCGCCTTCTGCACCCATAAAAATCAACGATTGTCGCTGGCCAAGATGCGCATTCACTTCCGCCAGCCGTTGCACATAGGGCGGGTGGAACACGCCATTAAGCTGCCCCGTGCATTGCAGCGGATTCAGCAGGCGAGCCACGCTGTTGGCAAAACTGCGCACCCCCAGTCGCTGACGCAGGGCATAGATGCGCATCAAGGGTGGACAATACTCAGCCAGATCCAGATACGCCAGGCCGTTATTCTCCACCAGCGCCAACGCCTGATCAATGTTTGCCGCCCGTTGTACACCCGCCTGCTTCAGGCACTGCCAGGCTGAACAGCGTCCATCAATAGCAGCCACGCCATGCACCAGTAGGCGCAGTCCCTGTTGACGCAAACGCAGCGCCGCCACCAAATGCGCTGGCGCAGCGCGGCGTTTGCCTGCGTAGCAAGGCAGGTCAACCCAACCTTGACGCACTGGTTCGCTGGCGATGCCCGCGATCTGACGGGCAGCACGCACAAACCCCACCAGTTCCTCACTGGTTTCGCCCTTCATGCGCTCGGCAATCAGAAATGCTCCCAGCTGCAAAGGGTCGGCATCGTCAGCCAGCAGACGCAGAAACACCTGTTGTGCCCGCTCCGCATCAAGATGAACGCTACCGTGACGACCCCGCGCGATCTGGCCAATCGTTTGGGCAATCACGATTATTCCTGAAGGAATACCCCGTAAGTTTCAGCATCCATCAATTCCTGATGCTCATCACCGACTTCACGGATGCGGGCGATCCAGCCCTTGCCATAGGGATCTTCGTTAATCAGTTGCGGCGCATCTTCCAGCGCTTCGTTGATGGCGATGATTTCACCGGAGACCGGAGCATACACATCCGAGGCAGCCTTGCTGGATTCAATCACGGCAAATGATTCGCCCGCAGTTACGCGCTGCCCTACTTCAGGCAGTTCAACAAACACCACATCGCCGATGGCTTCCTGGGCGTGATCGGTCACGCCAAATTCGGCTTCTTCACCATCAATACGCACCCATTCATGGTCTTTGGTATATTTCAGATTCGCTGGAATTGTCATGTTCTTTCCCCTTGTGATTACTTGTTCCGCCGCACTCGACTGCGCACAAAAGGCAGGTCTGTGCGCTCAGCGGCGGCTGCCTTGCATCGAATTTCAATGGCCAGGCGATCACTGTCAGCATACGCAGGCTCCACATACGCCAGTGCAATCCCTGCACCAGCCAATGGCGAATGCTGGCCAGATGTGACCTCACCGACTGCCATATCGCCAGCCAATACCCGATAGCCCTGACGCGGAATACCCCGGCCTGTCAGTTTCAGCGCCAGCAAGGCCTGTTTTGCGCCTGCCTCACGACGTGCCAGCACAGCCTCACGCCCCAAAAAATCACCCTTGTCCAGTTTGGTGATCCACATCAGGCGTGCTTCCACAGGCGTAACAGTATCGCTGATTTCATGGCCATAGAGCGCATAGCCCATTTCCGTGCGCAACATATCCCGCGCTGCCAGTCCGATGGGCTGCGCACCGGCAGCCAGCAAGGCATCCCAGACAGCTGCCGCCGCTTCATTGGGCAGGTATAGCTCAAAGCCATCCTCGCCGGTGTAGCCGGTGCGGGAGATCACAGCCGCAACGCTTTGGCCGCCACAGTCAAGCGTGCATGCTGCAAAATGGTAATAGGCAATGTCATCCAGCGGTGTGCCGGTCAACGGCTGTAAACAGGCCTGCGCTTGCTGACCCTGTAGCGCCAGCAGCGTTGTGCGATCTGATTCATCCACCACGCTGACATCATAAGATGCCGCCAGCGCCTGCAAATGCGCCACATCCTTATGGCGGTTGGCGGCATTGATGCATAAATAATAGTGATCATCGGTGATTTTATAAGTGGTAATATCGTCGATGAACGTGCCGTCGCTGTTCAGCAGGGCAGAATATTGCACCTGACCATCATCCAGCGCCGCCACGTTGTTGCTGGTGGCGTATTGTAAAAAGGCCAGCGCCTGCGACCCGTTGACGCGTACCTGCCCCATGTGGGATATGTCGAACAGTCCCGCCCCATCGCCACGCACGCAATGGTATTCCTTCAACACGCCTGCCGTATATTGCACAGGCATGGCATAGCCGGCAAAGGGAACAATTTTACCGCCCAGGGCAACATGAGCGTCATACAGTGGCGTTTTCGCCAGTTCAGTCATGCGCTGACCTCCAGAAATTGATGGCAGGAAGCCTAGGAGTCTGTCGGACTTTGGCAATCGTCACGAGAAATAGCGGGATTGAGTCAAATAGACGACCTGTTGGCGGCGAATAGCAGTGCTATTTAACAAAAACAGGGCGAATATTTGGCCAATAGCCGCTTTTTCGTAGTAGATTGATCAAAGTCCGACAGACTCCTGGGAGGCTGCCGGGCTTTGGCAATCAAGTCACGATCAGCCAGTCAGGAAAGCTATTGCTGATAGTAATAATCATAAGCCTTCAGCATACGGTGGGTAAACTCCCATGCCTGGTTGAATGACAAGGGACTGTCATCCGGGATAATGATTCGCACATAAAGCTTTTTGCCATAACGATCCTTCAGCGCCTGCAATGACTGCCTGAGTTGGGCCAGCGGCATGATCTGCCATGAACTGGCCGAATCCTGCCGCAGACCATACACCGCCGTGCCCTGGCGCATCGTATAAAGCACTTCCACCACGTGCTTGTTACGCGGCGAACGTGCCGGACGAATCAGGCGCAAGTAGCGCTGTTGCAACATACTGTAAGCATCCTGCATTTGCATCAGCTTACTACCCTGCGCTTCTGCCCTGGCCCGCCATTGATCCACATTCGCCTGCAATAAATCAGTCATGCGAGCCTGCTCCCGCTGTTGCAAGGCGGCAGCTTCCTTCATGGTTTGAATCTCCCGTTCACGGGCGGCCAGCAGATTTTGCTGACGCGCCAGCGACGCCCTGGCCTCTCCCAGTCGGGCTGTTAATTGCTGATAATCGGTCTCCAGTCGCTGTTGCAGGGCTTCGCGTCGTTGTAATTCACTTTGTTGTGCTTGCAGCCGCTGCTGTTGCATCTCAAGCTGCTGCTGAAGTTGTAGCACACTGGTTTGCAGCTTGCGCAACTGCCCGGCACGCTGTTCCGCCAGTTGTGTGAGCTGTTCAAGGCTGGCTGTAGCCTGTTGGTAACGTTCTCTTGCCTGTTGCAGGCTTACCTGTTGCTGACGCAGGCGCTGTTGCAGTTCGGTATTGTGTTGTTTAAGTTGCTCGCTTTGGGCGAAGACGGCTTCTTTCTGGGCAATACTTTGCTGCAGGGCGCTGAGCAAATCCATATTACGCAGCAACAGCACCAGCATAGCCATCAGAAAGATCAACACGATCACCGTCAGAATATCGGTAAACGACGGCCAGAAACTCTCTTCTGCCAGTTGCGCGTCATCTGTCAGTGAAGGAAAGGACTGATCCACGTTAGCGACTCACTGAGAAGGCAGGCGAAAGCCCTGCTGAAGCTGTGCGGCAATGGTCTTCAGCGCCTCAAGCTGCGCCTGCTGCGCTTGCTGCTGTTGTTCACGCAGTTCTTTCAGCGTGCGATACAACTGTAGCTCCAGTTGCCGCGATTGCGTTTCCTGCTCCGCCGTTGCCGGGATAAAGGCGGTGCATTGCTCCAGGTAGTGATCCAGCTGCGCCAGTTGTTTCTCCACGCGCTGTTGCACCTGTTGCTGTTGTTCCAGCCACTGCTGCTGCGCCTGCGCAAGCCCCTGCACGCTTTCCTGCAAAGTCTGCAATAATGCCGATAGTTGATGCGGCAAACGATCCGCCTGAATATGAAACACCGGAGCCAGCAGCGTGCTGCTGATATGTTCGATGCTGGCCAACACGGCCAGCCGCGCATTCTCGACTTGCAACAGAAAATAGTGAAAGAAGAAATAGCAGGCGATGGCCGTCATGGTCGTGCTCAGGGCTGACGACATGCCATGAATCACCATGCCCATTCCTTTGGCATCCACCGCTCCTTCCAGCATGCCCGAGGCGCCGACCAGGGCAATCGACAGCGACACAATGGTGCCAAACACCCCGCAAAGAATCAGCACATTATTGATATAACGAAGCACCGAGGTGCGCGCCTTCTCCCGTGCCTGCAAGGCAGCAGCCAGTGCCCCCTGATGCACGGGCGTTTGCTGACTGTGCAGACTCTGCATGGCAAAATAGCGGGCGGCGATCAGCGACTGACCATGAATTTCCTGTTTGCTGACCCAATGATGCATAAACTGCCGAATCGCTGTTTCTTCCCGTTGGTAAAAATACAACAACCAGAGAATTCGCAACATACCAACTGTAAATAACAGACCGATAAAGCCATTGATCAGCAAACCAGCCAGCGTTTGCGACCACACCACTTCAAGTTGCGCCAGAGATTGGCGAAACACATAAAGCAGCATGCCCAGGGCAAGAACAAAGAGCAGCCATTGCAGCAAACCGTTGCGGGCATGGTGGGTAGAGAGCATGGTATCAGACATGGTAGGCATCCGGGTGAACGTGATCAGCGTATCATAGGAAGATGTTTGAGAATAGAAAGATCTGCTGTGGCATG
>WFOJ01000226.1 GCA_015488125.1 Mariprofundaceae bacterium | reverse complement strand
TCAACGGCTTGATCAGCCTGAAGAATCAGATCGCAGCGGGAATGATCGCTGACATGCATCCACAGCACTTCGGCATCCAGTCGTGGCGTGTCACAGCCTGCTGCTGCCAGCTGCTGTTGTGCCTGACGTAACAAATGGCGCAGTATCATGATACTTCACAGATGATGCCGATCACAAGGGATTCAGCTTGAGCAATATCACGCATGCCAGATAGGTAACGCTGGTATCGATCGAGGCATCTTCTTTCACCCCACTGCGGGCACTGGTTTCGAAAACATCAGGGTATGTTGTCTGACAACAAAAACAGGTGACAAAAAAACCGCCTTTCCGGAAGAAAGGCGGTTGTTCGAATCATGGTGGAGCCAAGCGGGATCGAACCGCTGACCTCTACAATGCCATTGTAGCGCTCTCCCAGCTGAGCTATGGCCCCGTTGCGGCGGCGAAACTTAGCTGGATTTTCAGGCTTGTCAAACGCTGCGGACCGCCTGTTGAACAATCCTTGCGACCCTTCATCATGTCACCGGTTTCCACCGGATGCCTTCCACCCCTACCGTTGCAGGAGAAGCATATGATGAAAGATAAAATCATGGTTGCGCTGGATGTGCCCACAGCCACACAGGCTTTGCAATTACGCGATCAGCTTGTGGGTCATGTGGGCTGGCTGAAAGTTGGCCTGCGCCTGTTTGTGGCCGAAGGGCCGGCGCTGATTCGTGAGCTGGCGCAGCATCACCGGATTTTTCTTGATCTGAAATTTCATGATATTCCCAATACGGTGCATCAGGCGGTGGAAAGCGCCGGAGCGCTGGGCGTGGATATGGTGAATGTTCACGCCAGTGGTGGCGAGGCCATGTTGCGCGCAGCCAGTGAAGCGGCGGCCGCATTCCCTGATATGCGCCTGATTGCTGTGACGGTCTTAACCAGCGTTGCCGGTGGCGATGCGATCCGTCAGCAGATTTTGCAGGCTGCGGCGCTGGTAGCGGACTGCGGGCTGGATGGCGTGGTGTGCAGCGCGCAGGAAGTCGCGGCCATCAAGGCGCAGCAAGGGTCGGCATTTTTAACGGTGACGCCGGGCATACGCTGGGGGCATCAGTCATTGCAGGATCAGGCGCGCATCGCCACGCCAGCCGATGCCGTGCGCTGTGGCACAGATTATATGGTGATCGGCCGCCCCATTATTCAGGCAAAAGACCCGGCAGCGGCGGCCGATGAAGCCGTGGCCATGATGTCAGAGGCTTGCCAGACCTGATTGCATCACAATAGCAACAACAGTGCCAGTATGGCCAGCGCCAGCGACCGATGTACGCAGCGCATGGCATCTTGCGTTGCTTGTTGATTCAGTTTCCTGGCTTGCATCGGGCCGTAGGGCGGACGTTCATCCAGCTTGCCATCTCGCCAGACGGGACCGCCCAGGCGAATACCGGCCGCGTGCGCCAGCGCTGCTTCGGGCCAACCGGCGTTGGGCGATGCATGCGTGGCCGCCTGTGATGCCAGTTGATGCCAGCAACAACGCTGACCACAAAGAAAGAGGCTGATGGCCGTCAGTCGTGCAGGCAGGTAATTGGCGATGTCATCAACCCTGGCTGCGCACCAGCCAAAGTTCCGGTAGCGGGAGTTGCGATAGCCCCACATGGCATCCAGCGTGTTGACCATGCGGTAGCAAGCGGCGGCAGGAGCGCCAAACAGAGTAAACCAGAACAGCGGTGCCAGCACAGCATCAGAGGCATTTTCAGCCAGCGATTCCAGGGCCGCACGCCGCGCATCCTGCATGTTCATCTGCTGCGTATCGCGACTGACGATATGGCTGACAGCCACCCGCGCGTCTGCCGGCTGGTCAGCGTCCAGCACCTTACGCACATGGTGAAACAGGGAATGCCAGCCTGTGCTCAACCACAGCATGAAGACATCAGCAGGCCAGCCCATCAGTTCGTGCGCTGACCACAGAAGCGCTGCGCAAGGCGCGATGATCAGTCCATACAGCCAGACACCGCGCCACCGGCTATCGGCGTAATAAAGACGCTCGGCATAACCGGCCAGTTGACCCAACCAGGCTACAGGGTGCCAGCGATCAGGCGGGTCGGCCAGCCACCATTCCAGCAACAGGGCAAAACACAGAACGCTCAGTGACGTATCTCGCCGTTACCGAGAACAATCCATTTTTGCGTGGTCAGTCCTTCCAGTCCGACAGGCCCACGCACATGCAAGCGATCCGTGGAAATGCCAATTTCCGCACCCAGGCCATATTCAAAACCATCGGCAAAACGCGTACTGGCATTCCACATCACGGATGAAGAATCCACTTCACGCAAAAAGCGCTGGCCACGGGCATGGTTCTCAGTGACAATGCTTTCCGTGTGCCCGGAACTCCAGCGTTCAATATGGGTAATCGCCTGCTCCATATCGTCCACCACGCGAATGGATAACACCGGCGCGAGGTATTCCGTGCCCCAGTCTTCTTCGCTGGCTGCCTGCATGGCTTCCACATACTGACAGGCACGAGGGCAGCCGCGCAATTCCACGCCTTTGGCCAGTAGTTCAGCGGCGATGACGGGCAGCAGGCGGGCGGCTTCATCAGCATGAATCAGCAGGGTTTCCATGGCATTACACACGCCGTAGCGGTGCGTTTTGGCGTTCACGGCGATGGCCACGGCCTTTTCCGGGTCAGCGCTGGCATCAATATACACATGGCAAATGCCATCGAGGTGTTTGATCACCGGAATGCGCGATTCAGCGCTGATCCGCTCGATCAATGATTTGCCACCGCGAGGAATAATCACGTCGATATACTGCTCACTGCGCAACATGGCCCCTACCAGTTCCCGCTCGGTTTGCTGAATGAGCTGAATACTGGCAACGGGAAGCTGATGTTCTGTCAGTGCCTGACGCAGGATGTCGGCAATAGCACGGTTGGAGCAAATGGCTTCAGAGCCACCGCGCAACACCGCAGCATTGCCCGATTTCAGGCATAGTGCCGCAGCATCTGCGGTCACATTGGGTCGGGATTCGTAAATAATCCCAATCACGCCCAGCGGTACGCGCATATGGCCTACCTGAATACCGGAAGGACGATAACGAAGCTGATCAACCGCGCCAACAGGATCAGGCAGGGCGGCGATTTGCTCCAGTCCTGTCGCCATGGCTTCAACCCTTGCCGGATTCAGCAACAGCCGATCCTTTAGCGCCGGCGCAAGCTGACGTTCATCGGCTTTCATCATGTCTTCGTGATTAGCGGTGAGAATATCGTCCATGCGATCGCGCAGCAGGCTAGCGGCACGCAACAGGGCCTTGTTTTTACTGGCTGTGGCAGCCGTCCGAAGTATTTTGGCGGCATCCTTAGCCTGCTGGCCGATATGGGTTATTGTTTCATGAAACTGGGTCATGGGCGTATCTCCGGGGGTAAAAATGAAAAAGGCCAGATGCATGCATCCGGCCTTTGTCGTATGGTATCAAAAAGGATTCAGGCGAGTGCCTTCACTGCCGCATTCAGGCGGGATACCCTGCGAGACGCCTGATTGCGGTGAATCAGACCTTTGCGGCCGGCGCGGTCAATTTTGGAAACGGCATGCTTAAACAAAGCCTGGGCATTCTCTTTATCGCCAGCGGCAATAGCTGCCTGCAGCTTTTTGACTGCGGTGCGCATATCCGAGCGTTGAGCACGATTCTGTGCGCGTTTTTTCTGATCCTGACGGGCACGTTTCAGTGCTGATGCATGGTTAGCCACGGTACAATCATCTCCGGTAAAGTGTTTAATCCCGGAAAAGCTGCCGGGAATGAAGGCGGCGCATTATTGTGATTTTTGTGGTATTGTCAAACCATGCTTGTATTCAGGCGGCTTGCCGCCTATCGTTCGGCACATGCCAGTAATCTTTCTTCCCCTGTTGCTGCTTGCCCTCTCTGCCTGCGCGCAAATGCACCCGCCATTGCAAACGCGATTGCAGCACCCGCTTCATCATATTGATGTGGCAGCGCTTGAGTTTGATAATGAACTGCGGATCCGACGTCTGTCTCCCATGGTGCTACTCATGGGCAGCAGCGGTCTGGTGATGGATAATCTGGTGGTTGCCGCTCAGGGTTATGAATACAGGAAAAAAGTCGGCGATGTCGGGATGGAATGCGCGAAGGTTTTCAAATCCACGCTGATTCACCACCTTCGGCAATCGGGTTACCAGGTGCATGATCGTCACGAGCGCTACTGGGATTATTTCAAACCCAGCCGCAAGGCCATCCGCGATGGTACCGATGCGATTTTACGCATTAAAATGGAACAGGTTGGCTTTTGGGCCAATGGCCTTGAGCAACCCTACCGCGCATCGGCGCTGGTGATGGCTGAAATGATTGATCCCCGCAGCCGCAAAACCTTGTATCGCAATCGTTTTGTGATCGGCCTGAGCAAGAAAGACGTGCATGTGCTCAAGGACTTTATCGGTACCACCGAACTGGTGGAGCGCGGCAGCAATGCGCCAAGCTTTGAAAATTTTGATGCCTTGCTGGCCCGGGGCGAAGAAAGCCGGTTTGACCTTCTCAATGTGGTCGCGCTCGCTGCTCGCAAGATTTCTGATGACTTAAAGCCTGAAAAACAACAGCACCTGCTGGCGGTTGATCGCACGACAATCATGCCTGTCAACGTCTCCCGCAAGCAATGGCGCCACCTGAATCCATCCGCCATCCCGGAAGGAAGCTGATATGGAGCAGGCGATGATGCACGCCATTTGCGTTCATGCAGCTGGCGACGCGAAGCAATGCCGATACGAAACCATCGCCAGGCCTCGACCTGCGGCCGATGAGGTGCTGGTGCGCGTATTTGCAGCCGGGGTAAACCCCGTTGATACCAAGGTACGCCAGCGCGGACCTTTTATACATGGCGGCGAGATGTTTATCCCCGGTTGCGATGGCGCTGGCATCATCGAAGCCGTTGGCGACGCGGTGGAAGACTTTTCGGTGGGTGATGCCGTGTGCTATTGCTATGGCGGCATTGGTCAACCTGTTGGCAATTACGCGGAATACACCTGCGTGCCGACATCGTATCTCGCCCATAAAGCAGAGAGCATCAATATGCTACAGGCGGCGGCCATGCCACTGGTATGCATTACGGCATGGGAAGCGTTGTTTGACCGCGCCCGGCTCAGCGAAGGTCAAACAGTGCTGGTGCTCGGCGGCACAGGCGGCACAGGTCATGTGGCAGTGCAACTGGCCAAAGCGGCAGGTTGCATGGTGGCCTGTACAGTTGGCAGTGAAGAAAAAGCGGCAGTTGCCAGGCAACTTGGCGCTGACCATGTTATCCATTATCATCACCAGTCGGTCACAGAAGCTGTTGCCGAGTGGACGCAGGGACGTGGTGTGGATGTGTTGCTGGATACCGTCGGTGGTCAAGCCTTGCTGGACGTTCAGGGTACTGTGGCGCATTATGGCACGTTGGTGAGTCTGCTACAGTTTCCGGCAGAACTGGATTGGAAGCAGCTTCGCCTGAAAAATGTTGTACTGGCGCAGGAGCTGATGCTCAGCCCGATGCTCTTTGATCATCGCCAGGCAGCCGAACATCAGGCGGCAATTGTTGCCCAGTGTCTGGAAATGATGGAAAAGGGGCGTTTACAAATTCGCATTGCCGATACCCTGCCACTGGCCGCAGCATGGCGGGCGCACGAGCGTATTGCACAGGGCAATACCTGTGGCAAACTGGTGCTGGATTGCACGGAGGATGCAGCGCAGGCGTGAAGGCTTTGCCATGTTCTTTCGATACAGGTGGTGAATGGCTGGCAGGTTCGAGTGTTAATCACCTCATCATATGCTTTTTGTCATGACGCGGAATATCATCTGCAACGTGTTGCATCGGTATTTTCTTGTCCTTGCCTGTTGTCTGTTGCTCTCAGGCTGTGGCTTTGCCGATAAAGCAGCGATTAATGACGTGCTGGATCAGCGCGATCAGGCCATGAATGCACGGGATATTCACCAACTGGCCGCCCTGCTCAGCGATGACTTTGCTGCCGATGGCTATTCTCGGCAACAAAAGTTATTGGAAATAAAAGCATTTTTTGAAGAATTCAGCCAGATCGAAATGCATTCGCACGATCGCACCATTACCCTTAATGGGTCATGGGCAGAGTGTGAGCAAAATTACAGCCTGCGCATTTTTCGTGATGGTCAGTGGCGCTCCATGGTGCAACGCGAACGCATTCAGCTAAAACATACGGCCAGTGGCTGGAAAATTTCGGGAGGCATATGATGGATATGCAAATAGCTGTCGGCATTCCGGCACGTTACGCCTCCAGCCGCTTTCCCGGCAAGCCACTGGCCTTGCTGCATGGCCGGCCAATGATTGCGCATGTGGTGCAGCGGGCGCTACTGGCCGATATTGGCCCGGTAACGGTAGCCACGGATGACGAGCGTATTGCTCGTGCGGCTGAAGATGCCGGAGCGCACGTTTTCATCAGTCAGCGGCCGCATGCCAGTGGCACGGACCGTCTGGCCGAGGCATTTGCGCAGCGTGATGAAGCGATTATCGTGAATGTGCAGGGCGATGAGCCATTGATCGACCCGGCAGCTATTCGTGCTGTGGTGCGACCGTTTCATGATGATCCATTACTGCCAATGAGCACGCTGGCACATCCGTTGCGCAGCACGAACGATTTGATGGATCCCAATATCGTCAAAGTGGTGTGCAATGTCAGGGGTCGAGCCATGTATTTTAGTCGTGCCGCCATTCCCTATCCGCGCCGGGAGATGACCACCCCTGCCTTGCAACATGTGGGTCTGTATGCCTATCGCCGCGACTTTCTGATGCAATACGGGCAACTGGCAGATTGCCATCATGGCGACAGCGAACAACTGGAACAACTGAAAGTATTGCATCACGGCTACGATATTGCGGTAACAGTGGGCGATTTTCATGCTGTTGGCGTCGATACCCCTGAAGACCTCGAAAAAGCGGAGCGTTTATTAAACGAAAGGAAGAACTGATTGTTTACCGGAATTATTATGGATGTCGGTCGTATTGAGGCGATTCGACAGGATGGCGAACATACGCATATGCTGTTTTCAACAGCATTGCCGACTGAACAATGGCGGCTGGGAGATTCGGTGGCGGTTGATGGCTGTTGTCTGACCATCACCGATCTGCCCGCCACAGGTCGCTGGCAGGCAACACTATCGGCAGAAACGCTGGCGCTGACCCATTTTTCTTCCGCGCGCGTTGGTCAGCGGGTGAATATGGAGCCAGCCCTGCATTTGGGCGATGCTTTGGGTGGCCATATGGTTACAGGTCATGTGGATGGCCTGGCAACAGTGACAGGTATTGAACAGCATGCTGATCATCGTGGTCTCAGCTTTCAGGTAGCGGCGGCCTTTGCACCATTGATTGTTCACAAAGGCTCGGTGGCGCTAAATGGCGTCAGCCTGACCGTTAACACGGTTAAAGGTTGCGTATTCAGCGTCAACCTGATTCCTCACACACTGGCACATACCAATCTGGGAGATGTGCAGCAGGGAGATTGCGTAAATATGGAAACAGATATTCTTGGTCGCTATGTACGCCGCATGCTGGAATGTGGCGTAATACCGGGAGAGCGCGCATGACGCTGGCGACTTGTGAAGAATTGATCGAAGAACTGCGTTGCGGGCGCATGGTAATTCTCGCCGATGACGAAGAACGCGAGAATGAAGGCGATCTGGTCATGGCTGCTGAATGGGTAACCCCGGAGGCGATCAACTTTATGGCAACCCATGGTCGCGGGCTGATTTGCCTGGCCATGGAGCAGGAGCAGGCAGATCGCATGAATCTTGGCCTGATGGTGTCGAATACCAACGCCAAATTCAAAACCAATTTCACCGTTTCCATTGAGGCGGCGGAAGGGGTCACCACCGGCATCTCGGCCTACGACAGGGCACACACGATCCGTACCGCAATCAACCCGAATGTGCGGGCGGGTGATGTTCATACACCGGGCCATGTTTTTCCACTGATTGCCCGCAAGGGCGGCTTGCTGGTACGCGCCGGACACACTGAAGCCAGTGTCGATCTGGCACGTATGGCCGGTCTGCATCCCAGCGGTGTGATCTGCGAAATCATGAACGACGATGGCACCATGGCGCGTATGCCGGAACTTAAGGCTTTTGCCCGCAAACATGGCCTGAAGGTGGGAACGATTGCCGATATTATTCGCCATCGCCTGAAGCATGATTCGCTGGTGCGTGAGGAAGTGGCTGTACGCCTACCCACTGAGTTCGGCGAATTTACCATGTATGGCTTCAGCAATGAGGTGGATCAGGCTGAACATGTGGCGCTGGTGATGGGCCAGCCAACAGCAGACACCCCCTGCCTGGTGCGCGTTCACTCCGAATGCCTGACCGGCGATGTATTCACTTCCCGCCGCT
>WFOJ01000225.1 GCA_015488125.1 Mariprofundaceae bacterium | reverse complement strand
GCGATGATGCCCAGTCCGCGCAGGCTCGTGCCTTGCTCGAGGCCTATCACCGGCGACGGCAAAACGAAGCACGCCTGCATCCGCCACTTTCGCATTGGCAGCACTGGCGACAAGCTCCCGGACGTTCGCTGTTATTCATGCTGTTGATCGCTGGCGTACTGGGACTTTCGCTATTGCCATTTTTCTGGAAGCCCGCCGGGTTTTGATGAATTGATCACGAAACATCGGATATTGGCCAAATCTTCGCCCTGTTTCTGAAATGGCACAGTTATCCGCCGCCAACAGGTCATCTATTTGGCTCAAGCCCGCTGTTGCTCGTGACGATTGTCTCCGGCACAGGCTTCTGAGCAAAGGATAAGCCACCATGTTACATTGTTTTGCCGTTGTTCCACCGGGTGTGGAAGCCGTTGCCGAAAGCGAAATCCGGGCCTTGGGCGGAAATCCTGCGGCGACGGAAAAAGGCGGGGTGACGTTTACTGCCACATGGGATGCGCTGTTTCGCATCATCCTGCGAGCCAGCAGCCTGACCGGGGTGCGCCTGCGGCTGGCGCGTTTTCGTGCCCGGCATCAGGGCGCGTTGGCCTGGCAGTTGCGACAGCTCGATTTAACTCCCTGGTTGGGTGAGCAGCGCTGCATGCGTATTCGCGTCAGTAGCCGACGATCACGCATGACACACAGCGAGCATATTGCGCAAACCGTCGCTGAAGCACTGCAATGCAAGCGTCAGACGGATGCAGCCCAATGCCTGTATGTGCGCATCGACGGGCAGAAATGCACGCTGAGCCTGGATGTCACGGGTGAACGCCTGGACCGGCGCGGTTATCGTCTTGAGTCGGGCAAGGCTCCGCTGCGTGAAACACTGGCTGCTGCCTTGTTGCGCTGGAGTGGCTGGGATGCCGCTTCACCCTTGTATGCGCCCATGTGCGGCGCTGGCACTTTCGCCATTGAAGCTGCCCTGCTGGCATCTCGCCGTCCTGTGAATTTGCAACATAACTTTCCCTGTGTTGACTGGCCATGCCTGCCACACAAACGCTGGCAACGCGCCAGACAAAAAGCCAGCGCCATGAAAGCGCCCGATGTATTGCCCGCGATCATGGCCAGCGATCAACATCCGGGAGCTGTTGCCATGACCATGCGCAATGCTGAACGCGCCGGCGTAGCGGCCATGATTTCGGTGGCACAGATGGATTTCCGCGACGGCCGTGCCGATGCTGGGGATGGCATGATTATCTGCAACCCGCCGTTTGGCGATCGTATTGCCCGGCACGGTTATCGTCTTTACCGGGATCTGGGGCAATGGCACCGTCAGTATTTTCCGCGAAGCCAGTTGCTGACGCTGTGCCCGGATATTACCGCTGTGCAGGCGCTGGAGGCTCCTGTTCGCCGGCAATGCGAAATCATCAGCGGTGGCAAGCGCCTTTTTGCCGTCATGTTATCGCCCTGATGCAGTGTGCGCTGCCCGATGTGTTTCCGCACGGCGGCGGTATTGAAGCGGCAGCCCGGCGCATCGGCTGCCCGCCGCAGGCGCTGAGTGATTTATCCACCGGCCTGCACCCTGCGGGGCCGCCGGCATGGCTGGCTCACTGGCTGGCTGCGCACAGCACGCTGGCAAGCCATTACCCTGATGCCGACGGCGAACCGGCACGCAGCGCACTGGCTGAGGCATGTGGCGTGGAAGCACAGCAGGTATTGATTACCGCTGGCGCGCAGGCGGTGATTGAGGTGGTGTTTCAGGCCATGCGCTGGTCATCCGTCAGCCTGCGTATCCCCTGTTATCATGAGCCGATTCGTTGCGCCCGGCGGGCAGGCTGCCGCCTGATTCCCTACCTGCGGGGAGAGCCCGTACCCGTCGCCGAGGCCTGCTGGCTGATCAGCCCTTCCAATCCTTTTGGCGATGTTCAGCCCTTCCCTTCAGGCATGACAGGGGTGTGGGATGAATCCTATATGGAATTCGCGCAACGTCGTCGCACCGGACTCATACCGGGCGTTATTCGCCTTGGTTCGTTGACCAAGTTGTTCTGCATTCCCGGTCTGCGGCTGGGTTATGTCATTGCCGAAACAGCGTTGATCGAGCGTTTGCGGCAGTGGTTGCCGCCATGGCCAGCTTCCAGTCTTTGCCTGCATCTGCTGCCTGCCTTGCTGCCCGAAGCCGATGCCCGCGATGCCGAAATCAGGCGCTGCCGTCAGCAGCTTGCGCGTCTGCTGCGTCGCTATGGCTGGCAGGTGTTCGCTTCGCAGGCATCTTTTATCCTTGCCCGGCCACCGGCAACGCCTTTGCCTGCGGCTGATGATTACCAGCTATTGCTGCGTCACTTTCCCGAATGGCCACAGCTTGGCGCAGCCATCCGTTTTGGTCTGCCGGGTTCACCGCGATGCTGGCAACGCCTGGAGGTTTTTCTGGCCGCAGCAGCGAACTGACGGCATGCGCTTTTCCATCTGACTAAAGGCTTTTGCTGACGATTTCCTGCACGTCGCCGGAAAGCCCCGGATGATCGGCGAGTCGCTGCAAGGCTGAACGGTTCAGGGCGCTGCGTCCCGGCTCCAGGCGTTTCCAGTGCATCAAGGCGCGTACCATGCGAGCGGCGATTTGCGGATTGATGCGATCCAGTGCCAGCACCTGATCGGCAATAAAATCATAGCCACTGCCATCTACGGCATGAAAAACCGACGGATTACGCAAGGCGAACGTGCCGATCAGCGCCCGTACCTTGTTCGGATTACGCAAATCAAAGGCGGGGTGGTGCATTAAGGCCTGTACCTGCGCCAGCGTGTCCGGCAAGGGAGCAGCAGCCTGTACGCCAAACCATTTATCCATGACATTGGCATCATGCTGCCATTGTTGCTCAAAGGCGATTAGTAGCTCTCGCCGTTCAGGGCAATCGACATCAGCCAGCGCCGCCAGGGCCGCGTATTGATCGCTCATATTGCTGGCTGCATGGAATTGCTGACAGGCCAGGGTGATGAGTGATTGTTCCCGCAACGTCATTAAAAGGGACAGGCACACATTCTTGAGTTTGCGTTGCTGCATGGCTGCATCATCCCGCCCATGACTGGCCGATAACCGATGATAGCATGCCTCCAGATCCTGCCGCAGATAGCGGGCAAGCTGTTGCCGCAACTGTTGACGCACGCTGTGAATAGCTGCCGGATCAAATGGCGTACAGGCCTTGGCGATGTCGGCCTCTGAGGGCAGGGTCAACATTTCTGCCTTGAGCGCGGCATCCAGTGATGGATGATGCAGTACATGCGCAAAAGCTTCGAAAACCATGGTTTCCGGTGTTTCGCCGATGAGCATGGACAACAAGGTTTGCATGCCCAGACGCTGCGCTGCCGCCCAGCGATTGAACGCATCGCTGTCGTGCTGCATTAAAAAAGCATCGTCCGCCGTGGTGTAGGGGTAATCAAGTTCAACCGGGGCGGAGAAATCACGCAATAACGAGGGCAGCGGTGGTTGCGTCACGTGTACAAAAGTAAAGGATTGTTCGGCCTCGCTGACCAGCAGCGTGCGATGTTCGCCAGCAGGCTGATGCTCGCCCTCCAGCTGCAAATTCTGAGCCGTGCCATCGGGAAGCAACAGACCAAGGCTGAGTGGAATCAGAAATGGTTGTTTTTCACTGCATTCTGGCGTCGGTGGACAGGATTGGGAGCAATGAAGCGTGCAGCGCTGTTGCTGTGCATCATAGTCCATGCGCACACGCAGGCGAGGCGTGCCCGCCTGATCGTACCAGCGTTGCATCTGTGATAAATCCACATCATTGGCATCGGCCATGGCGGCAAGAAAATCCTCGGTGGTGACAGCCTGGCCGTCGTGGCGCTGAATATACAGCTCCATGCCACGCCGAAAGCCATCCACGCCCAGCAGCGTTTGATACATGCGCACCACTTCCGCGCCTTTTTCATACACTGTCACCGTATAAAAGTTGTTGATTTCCATGTAGGAAGCAGGTCGAATCGGATGAGCCATCGGGCTGGCATCCTCGGTAAACTGGTGACTGCGCAGCAGGCGCACATCCTCAATGCGCTTGACCGCCCGCGAATGGGTGTCGGCGGTGAATTCCTGATCGCGAAACACCGTCAGACCCTCTTTCAGGCT
Source organism: Mariprofundaceae bacterium (assembly GCA_015488125.1). Taxonomy (GTDB): domain Bacteria; phylum Pseudomonadota; class Zetaproteobacteria; order Mariprofundales; family Mariprofundaceae; genus AB-137-C09. The sequence goes on along the minus strand of WFOJ01000225.1, from coordinate 570 downwards.
GAGCTGAAACCAGTCGCGGCAGGTGACGCGGTTGCCCGTCCAGTTATGGAAGTATTCATGAGCAATCACGGCTTCAATGGCCATATAATCTTCATCCGTTGCTGTTTCCGGACTGGCGAAGACGAGACGGGAGTTAAAAATATTCAGTCCCTTGTTTTCCATTGCGCCCATATTGAAATCATCCACGGCAACAATCATGAACAGATCAAGATCATATTCGAGGCCAAAACGCTGTTCATCCCAGCGCATGGCGCGCTTTAGTGAAGCCATGGCATGATCGCACTGATGGATATGGTGGCGTTCCGTGAAAATACGCAACGTCACCACGCGCCCGGACATGGTCGTCCACTGATCTTCAACGCAGGCAAGGTCGCCAGCGACCAAGGCAAACAGATAACAGGGCTTGGCGAATGGATCCTGCCATTGCGCCCAGTGCCGACCATCATCCAGCTTGCCGTGGCCAAGCGGATTGCCATTGGAGAGTAACACCGGATTGGCAGCCTGATCGGCAATGATACGCACTGAAAACGGTGCCAGCACATCAGGCCTGTCCTGATAATAGGTGATGCG
>WFOJ01000224.1 GCA_015488125.1 Mariprofundaceae bacterium | reverse complement strand
GATGTAGCTTCTTCCTGTTGATACGAGGGTCAGGAATCTCTGAGAAATATGACAGAATAGCGGGTTTGTTATTTTCAGAACTCATTTCCGCACTATAGGTAATAAAGATTCCTAAGGCCAGCAGGCCAGAATTTTAATGCGATTGCCCTGCAACAGGATGTCTGCGCTCAGATTTTGCAATCCAGCATCGTGCGTTAGCCTTCAAGCATCAAACCAACCCCACCTGCTGTTTTTTCTACTTATCCTTCAAGTTCCAGATGCCCTGCCAATCGGGGTCAGGTGGGCTTTGTGCGAGTATATCACAGCGTTCAGCCATAACCTTGCCTGTTCTTAGGCCTGAGACGGCGTGCGTAGCCAAAAACAGTTGTTTGGCTCTGTTCCAATCACCCCGACGATAAGCCTCATATGCCGCCATATAGTCGGGAATCACGTCGATTTTTTTATGAAAACGGGGATCATTATCCACCAACAGTTCATACAGACTGACAGGATCGCGAAAGTTCTTTAGATAGACCCTGTCGATAAAACGCCAGGAAAAGCGTGGATCCTCGCGGATATAGGGTTCTGCATAGGCGAAAAAATGTTCAGACACCAGTATGCGCGCATCATAGAACCTGGATTTTCCTTCAATACGGGCAGCCTCATGTACCCCCAGGCCAATCGGGTGATTGCGCTGGTCAAGGTAGTAGTAAACCATTGATATTTCGCCAACGGTAAGACCAAAACCAATATCGATAGCAGGACGAGTAATCCCCGTTCCCTGGATATCGTTATAGGCACGCATGCGCTCCGTCAGATGGTAAATGTTTTCCATAAGATATTTTGCATTGTCTTCAGGAAAAATCGCCATCAGGCCATCGCCGTAGATCTCCGTGTGCGTTTTATCATGCCCCAGATAAAGGCATTCATAGCTCGTCTTGTGCACATCAAAGATAAATTGTTCATAAGCGCACAGGCCATCAAGATCATGGCAATCATACAGGCCTTGCTCGAAATTCGTCAGAATATCCGTAGAATCACGCAAATCGCAAAACATGATAATGCGTTTTGACCTGGCAGATAGTGGTTGTGCCTGGCCAGCAAACAGGTCAGCTGCTTCGGGTTGATCGTGATTCATACGGTAACTCCATCTTTGCATGGATGATCAAAGCATGTTCCCGGCGACAAACCATACGCCGGAAACATGCTAAAAATCAACAGGATAACTTCCGGAAATCAGAATTCAATGCCTTGCTGGGCAGCAATCCCCTTCTCTTTGTAGGCGTGCTTGCAAGCCCTCATTTCTGTCACGGTATCTGCAACATCTATCACTTCCGGGGCGGCATTGCGTCCGGTCAGGATAAGGTGCATCCACGCTGGTTTTTCCTTACGGATCAACTCGGCGATCTCTTTGCCGGCAATCCAGCCATAGCCGCAGCAATAATTGATTTCATCGAAAATCAGCATATCGTAATCGTGACTGCGCAGCTTTTGCTGGCATAGCGCCCATATCTCACGGCTGGTGCGAATATCCTGCTCGGGATTCTTCGTATCCCAGGTAAAACCATCGCCCAGGGCATGCCATTCGATATTATCAAAGCGTTCAGCCGCTTTTTGTTCGCCTGTTTGCCACTTACCCTTGATAAACTGGATGACGCAAACACGCATGCCCCAGGCTGCCGCACGAAAAGCCATGCCAAAGGCAGACGAAGATTTCCCCTTGCCATCACCGGTAAGCACCAGCGTCACTCCCTGACGCAGTTCACGACGTTTCATGATGATCTTTATGACACAAACTTGCTCCAAAGCAGCGCAATGCCGCTTCCGGTTGCGAGGGAAAATACCAGTGGATATAGGAAGCGCGAACATTGGCCAGGCGAATGCCACGGTCGCCGCGTGGAACATCAAAGGCTGTCATGCCCGCATGCTGTTGTCCGCCAATGACGCTTTCCACCCTGTGTGAATGATGGAATTCATGACCGCGCAGGCCATCGCTGGTCTGGCGGTAACCCAGCGCTACCAGCGTGGGCTGCATTTCAAAGGCGCAGGGCAGCACACCCGCCATTGGCACATGGTCGATGGCCGTACCGAGCAGCATCATGCCACCACATTCCGCCAAAATAATGCCATCCGCCGCAGCATATTGACGCAGCGAAGTCAGCGTTGGCGACATCGCCAGTTCATCCGCATACAATTCGGGATAGCCGCCAGGCAACCAGACGGCAGCCGTTCGTTCCGGTACAGGTTCGCCGCGCAATGGCGAAAAAAACACCAGTTCAGCCCCCTGCTCCCTGAGCCATTGCACATTGGCAGGGTAAATAAAACAACAAGCCTGATCGCGGGCGATTGCAATCTGACGACCATACAGGGGTTGGCTTTCCCGTACAATCAGCGGCGCCGTGTGGTTCGTGCATGTTGGCCTCGTCAGTTGCAACAACGCCTCATGATCGAGCACATGAAGATAATCGCCAAACTCCGGCAGCTTCACTTCTTCCGGACGTTGCAGGCCCAGATGGCGCGAAGGCAGTGTCGGTGCGTGTTTCTGCATCCAGGCTAGCACCGGCGGCAAACGATGCTCTGCCAGCAAGCCTTGTAGTAGTCGCAGATGATTGCTGCTGCCAACATGGTTCAACAGCACCCCGGCAATCCGTACTCCCATGGCTTTGGCGCGAAAAACGAAGCCTTCCAGCAGCGGTACCAGCGAACCGCTCATCCCTCGGACAGAAACCACCAGCGCCACAGCGACATCCAGCGTTTGTGCCAGATGGGCACTGGAGCCTTCGCCACTCACGCCGCTGACCCCGTCATACATGCCCATCACGCCTTCAATCAGGCAGCCATCCGCCCCGGCGCAATGACGCGCAAACGTCGTTTGACACAGCGTTTTGCCCATCATGCGGGTATCAAGATTCCAGCTTTCATGACCGCACACCGCGCCATGCCACATGGTATCAAGAAAATCCGGCCCGGCCTTGAAAGGCACCAGGCACTGGCCGTGACGATACAAATACTGCATCAGAGCCAGCGTCATGGTGGTTTTGCCGCAGCCGGAGTGAGTACCGGCGATCAGCATCGCTGCTTCACGGATTCAGCGTTCGACGCTTGCGCAGGCCCAGTTCCTGCCACTGACGATCAGCAACTTCCGCCGGTGCATCACACATCAGGTCAGCGGCTCGCTGCGTCTTGGGGAAGGCGATCACGTCACGAATGGAATCGGCTTTTGTCATCAGCGCCAAAATCCGGTCCAGACCAAAAGCCAGACCGCCATGCGGCGGCGCCCCATACTGCAGGGCACGCAGCAGGAAGCCGAATTTTTCATTGGCTTCTTCATCGCTGATGCCAAGGGCATGAAACACACGCTGCTGGGTCTCGCTGTCATGAATACGAATCGAGCCGCCACCGATTTCCGTGCCGTTCCACACCAGATCGTAAGCCAGCGAATTGATACTGAGCGGATCGCTTTCCAGCCGGTCAAGCTGCGCCGGGTCAGGTGAAGTGAACGGATGATGCAGCGATTCAGGACGATGTTCATCGGCATTCCATTCAAACATCGGGAAATCCACCACCCAGACGAAACTGTGCTCGCCGTCGTTAATCAGGCCCATATCTTCAGCGATCTTCACGCGCAAATAGCCCAGTGCATCGTTCACGGTGCGTGCGTCACCTGCACCAAAGAACAAAATATCGCCATTTTCAGCATCGCAAACATCCAGCATGCGCGCCAGCACAGTTTCAGGCAGGAACTTGACAATCGGAGACTGTAAACCGCCTGGTAGATCGGCACGATCATTAACCTTGATCCAGGCCAGTCCCTTGGCGCCGTAAATGCCAACAAATTCGGTATAGGCATCAATCTGCTTGCGCGTCAGGCTGGCGCCGCCAGGCACACGCAACACCTTGACCAGGCCGCCGGTTTCCGCTGGTTCGCGGAAGACCTTGAATTCCACTTCACGCATCAGTTCGGTAATATTCACATGCGCCAGGTCAAAACGCAGATCGGGACGATCCAGACCGTATTTTTCCATGGCTTCATGATAGCTGATACGCGGAAACGGCGTGGCCGGTCGCAGGCCGGTGCCTGCTTCAAACATGGCCAGAATCAGCCCCTCCGCTATGGCCATCACCTCTTCCTGATCGACAAACGACATTTCCAGATCAATCTGGGTAAATTCCGGCTGACGGTCAGCCCGCAAATCTTCATCGCGGAAGCAGCGAGCTACCTGATAATAACGATCTGCCCCGGCTACCATCAATAATTGCTTGAACAACTGCGGGCTCTGTGGCAAGGCGTAAAACGATCCAGGGTAAACACGCGAGGGCACCAGATAATCACGGGCGCCTTCGGGTGTGGATTTATTCAAAATCGGGGTCTCGATTTCCAGAAAACGCTGGCGATCCAGATAATTGCGAGCGGCATGGGTGACTTTATGACGCAAAGCCAGGTTGCGCTGCATCTGCGGACGACGCAAATCCAGATAGCGGTATTCCAGACGGTGTTGCTCGCCGGTGTTGCAGTCATCCTCAACAGGAAACGGCGGCGTTTTTGATCGGTTCAGCACACGCAAGTCTGTGGCCACGATTTCAATTTCACCTGTTACCAGTTTGCTGTTAATGGTTTCCTCGGAGCGCGCCACCACCGTGCCGCGTACTTCGATTACATCCTGTTGCCGCAACGAATGTGCCAGCGCATGCACCTCAGGCTGATCCGGGTGAGCCACCACCTGCACAATACCGCTGCGGTCACGCACATCAAGAAACACCACGCCGCCGTGGTCACGGTTGGTTTCCACCCAGCCATTGAGCCGGACAGACTGCTGCAAAAGGTCGCGGCTAAAATCACCGCAATAAATTCGTTCACTCATCAATTGATACTCCAGATGCCATTTCAGGAGCGCGGAGGATAGCTTCCCCTCACCGGGCGACAAGCGCAAGCCACTTTATGCAGGGTAAAAGCTTGGCGCCTCAAGCCTTACAAGGCGATGTGCTTTCTCCATCAATCGGCATTTTGGGCATATCAGAACTGCGGCGATGATCAAAAACGAGCGATGATAGCAAGTACCAGCGTGCCAATATCAGGCATCACGCGTTGTGCTGCTGTCATGCAGCCAAACAGCACCACAAGCATAGCCGGCATGATAATAATCACATAGGCATAATAGGAAGAGAGGCTGGCATCATAACGCCATAACAACCAGGCCAGCGCAAAGGCAAGACCAACGGCCCAGATCAGCTTGAGTGGTCCCCACAAGCTCGAATACAGCAAATGACGAAGATAGATCAACTGGCACACCATACCGACGACAAAAGTAAACACCGTTGCAGCCACCGCCAGCTCAAGCGCCGTTTGCCAATACGGCAGAATGGAAAAAAACTCTTCGATCAATTGCGTGCGTTCAGGGTGCAGAGCCTTGAAGGTCTCACCGGAGTAGGTATGCGTAAACACTTCCCAAGCATACCAGCCACCATAGATCAGGCCACAATTGACCACCGCAGCAGCAAT
>WFOJ01000223.1 GCA_015488125.1 Mariprofundaceae bacterium | reverse complement strand
GGGATATGGTATGGGTGGCGCTGGCCGGGCCAGTGACCAATCTGTTGCTGGCTATCTTCTCTGTGGCTGTGTTATGGCTGGCCGCTCACATGCCGTCAGCGCTGGACTGGTTTGCCAATCCGCTGGCAATGATGGCGCAGGCATCCATCATTATCAATATTATTCTCTTTCTTTTCAACCTGCTGCCGATTCCACCACTGGATGGCGGGCGTGTTGCTGTTGGTCTGTTACCCGATGCTTTGGCAGCACCGCTGGCCCGACTGGAGCCCTTTGGCTTTCTGATTATTCTCGCCTTGCTGTTGCTTGGCGTATTTCAGGCCGTGCTTGGTCCCTTGCTGCAATGGATCGCCGGTGGCCTGATCAGCAGCGTATTGTAATGCGCTTTTCTGTTGTAGCCTCATTGCTCACCTTGCTGCCGTCGCTGACAGCGCTTGCCGCCAATCCCTGTGATAATATTCTCGATGTGGAAAAACGCTATGACATTACCGGCGATGGCATTGTGGATGCCGCCGATTGGGCGAAAATGAACAAGGAGCAACGTCAGCAATATGTTCGCGCTGCTGTTATAGCTGCTGGCAGCAATCCGGATGCGCGAATCACACAGGGAGAAACGCGCGCACAACACTATTTCCGGGTACTTGAACACCTTTACCGTTAGCGGAGCGTTTCGCAACGGATATTTCTTTTCCGAACAGACGTTCTACCTTGCGTACTGGCCAAAAGCGCAGGCAGCGATAGCTTGCCCCTCGGAAATGTCAGCGGAGTGCCGGTGTTTCCATGATCAGATGATTTCCAGTTATAAGCGTGACTTGCAAAACGCCTGGTGGACAGGTTCAACTTGCCTTGGACAGACTTCCGCTTTGAACGCAGATATACAGAAGGCTGTGTGCTGAAATTCTACTGTACAGGGTGCTTGACTACCAACAGCGTATATTGCAAGTATCGCTTTCAATACCACTATAAGGGTCTTGTATGTCGTTTCATATTTCTCCAATGATGCTCTCTGGCAAGGAAGTATTGCCGTTGATTGAAGGTGGCAAGGGCGTTGCCGTATCGACCGGAGAAAGCTCGGGTGCATGGGCCGCAGCGGGTGGCATTGGCACGTTCTCTGCTGTCAATGCCGATCGTGTGGATGAACATGGTCGTATTATTCGCACCGTTTATCATGGCAAAAGCCGCAAAGCCCGCTTTAACGAACTGGTAGCCCAGGCTATTGAGGGCGGTATTCACCAGGCGCGTGTGGCACACGATATTGCGGCGGGTCGCGGTCGCCTGCACATGAATGTGCTGTGGGAGATGGGTGGCGCCGAGCGTGTACTTCACGGTGTGCTGGAAAAGGCTTCGGATATTATTGATGGCGTGACCTGTGGTGCCGGCATGCCTTTCCGCCTGGCGCCACTGGCCGCACAATACGGTGTGTATTACTACCCCATTATTTCCTCAGCCCGGGCATTTCGTGCCTTGTGGCTGCGCTCTTACCGCAAAGTTCCGGAATGGCTGGGGGGTGTCGTGTATGAAGACCCATGGCTGGCTGGCGGGCATAACGGGCTGTCCAATTCCGAAGATCCGGAACACCCTGAGCCGCCGTACCAGCGAGTTGTTGCCTTGCGGGCAACCATGAATGAGTTCGGTTTGCAGCACACGCCGATCATTATGGCTGGCGGCGTATGGTTTTTGCGTGAATGGACGGACTGGATGGATAATCCGGAGATTGGTCCCATTGCCTTTCAATATGGTACGCGCCCGCTACTGACGAAAGAAAGTCCGATTTCTCCACAATGGAAGGAGCGCCTGCTGAAACTGAAGGAAGGCGATATCAAATTGAATCGCTTCTCACCGACCGGTTTTTATTCTTCGGCTGTCTATAATTCCTTTCTGCATGAGTTGTATGAACGTTCGGATCGTGAAATTGCCTTTGTCGATCATCCGGCAGGCGATCATACTGAACCCTTTACTTTTGGCGTACGCAATAAAAAGGTATTTGTTACCCGTCAGGATGCCCGGCGAGCGGAAGAATGGCTGCGTGATGGTTTTGACAAGGCCTTACCAACACCGGATTCCACACTCATCTTCGTCAGCCAGGAAAAAGCCAGAGAAATTCGTCAGGATCAACTAAACTGCATGGGCTGTTTGTCGCAATGCAAATTTTCCAACTGGGCGGCAAATGAAGCCGGCACCACTGGCAAAAAGGCCGACCCGCGCAGCTTTTGTATTCAGAAAACCCTGCAAAATATTGCGCATGGCGGTGATCCGGAGCATAACCTGATGTTTGCCGGTCACGCCGCCTATCGTTTTGCTCAGGATCCGTTTTATGCAGGCGGCTACATCCCGACGGTGAAAGAGCTGGTTGAACGTATTTGCACAGGTGACTGATCACGGAGGTTAGCTGAATGTCTACTGCATTGAACCTGTTGATTATTATTCCATTACTGGTGGTGGCGCTGATTATTGTCGTCTGGCGCAGCGTGGTAATGGTACCGCAAAGCGAAAACTTTGTGGTTGAGCGTTTTGGCAAATACAACCGCACGCTCAAGGCTGGTATGAATTTTATTATTCCCGGCCTGGAGCATATTGCGCATCGCGTCAGTATTCTTGAGCGTTCCCTGCCGGAAAAAGACCACGTGGTGATTACCCGGGATAACGTTCCCATCACGCTGACGGTGACGATTTTTTTCAAGGTCACCAATGCCAGTAAAACGGTTTACCGCATTCAGGATGTCACCAAGGCTGTGGAGACAGCGGTGACAGGCGCTGTGCGTGCTACCATGGGTAGCATTGATTTTGATGATGTGCAGTCCCATCGCTCCAATCTGAACCTGGAAATTGCCAAACATTTGTCGCGCGCCTGTTCGGACTGGGGGGTGGATGTCACCCGTACCGAAATTCTCGACGTATCCGTCAACGAAGCAACTGAACGCGCCATGCAGCAGCAACTGAATGCGGAACGTGAAAAACGCGCTGCCGTGGCTAAGGCAGAGGGCGAAAAACGCTCCATTGAACTGGTGGCTGAAGGCGAGTTATTTGCTGCCCAGCGTGAGGCGGAAGCGATTGTGGCGCGAGCCAGAGGTGATGCTAAAGCCGTTGAGGTGATCGCACAATCCATCAACGCTGCGGGCGGGCATGCGGCGGTCGAATACGAAATACTCAAGCGGCAGGTCGATGCTATCGCCAAGCTCGGCAGTTCGGATAATGCCAAAACAGTGATTGTGCCCGTGGATATGCTCAATGCCCTGACAGCGATCAAGGATTTATTGGGCAAAGGTCGGCAATAAGCGTCCACCATGACGGTTCTGATGCAACCCGGGCAATGGCTGTGTGATCCCACACTGTGGTTCATCACCGGATTTCTCATCCTGGGCTTGTGCATGATGGTGCTGGATGCGCTGGATCATGGGATCTATGTGGGCGTGCCTGCTATTCTTGTCTCGTTCCTGCTTGGCTTTTCACCCT
>WFOJ01000222.1 GCA_015488125.1 Mariprofundaceae bacterium | reverse complement strand
TTTCCCGCGCAATATCCGTTAGTTCACCCAGTCCTTCACCGTGGGCCATGGCTATGCTGGTCAGCACCACCACATCCGCCTCGACCATGGTGGCCAGACGTTGCATTTCACCACGCTCACTAATGCCGCATTCCACCACAGCAAACTGATCGCCGTCATTGATCTGCAGCAGGGTTTGCGGCACACCGATCAGGTTATTGTGATTAGCCTGCGTTTCACACAGCCGATAACCCAGCCGACGCAAGCCGTGCGCAAGCATGCTGCGCACCGTGGTCTTGCCACAGGAGCCGCTGATGGCGATCAGCCGGGCGCGATGTTGCAAACGATGCGCGTGGGCGATATCACCAAACGCTCGAAGGCTGTCGGCGACTTCCAGATAAGGCGTGGCCGCAGCCTTCGCACGCCCTGATGCTTCACCGATGATCGCGCTGGCCCTGCCCGCCAGTTGAGCAATAAAGGCATGACCATCAAAATGTTCGCCGCGCAGGGCAAGAAAGACATCCCCTAGCTGTAGCTGACGACTGTCGGTGCAAATCCTCACCGGCCTGTCCACCGGTATCGCACCATGCCAGCGCCCCCGGCAGGCAATGGCAAGCTGATGCATCAACATGGTGTCGCTTCCAGGTATTGACGGGCCAGCGCCGCATCTGACCAGTTAACGCGCCGACCAGCAGCAAATTCCATATAATCCTCATGCCCCTTGCCAGCAATAAGCAGCGTATCTCCGGCCCGCATATACGCGATGGCCCTGGCAATCACTTGCTCCCTGTCCTCCCCGGCGTAAACAGGAATGGCAGCATGGGCCATTCCCTGCCGGATATCAGCGATAATACTTGCCGGGTCTTCGCCGCGCGGATTATCCGAAGTTAGCCAGACGGCATCGGCCAATTCAGCCGCTACAGCGCCCATCTGCGGACGTTTTTCCCGGTCGCGTTCGCCACCGCAGCCGAACAGTAAAAACAAATTCCCCGATGCGCACATGCCACGCGCTGCTTTCAGACTGGCAGCCAGTGCCTGTGCTGTATGGGCATAATCCACCAGCACCTGGCGGCCTGCGCTATCGCTGATGATTTCCAGCCGCCCCGGTGGCGCTGTCATCCCCTGCAAAGCAATCACGGCATCGGCCAATGGCACCCCCAAGGAACAGAGTACAGCGCAGGTAGCAGCCATATTCTGACCATGAATATCTCCCGCAGGCACGCCATCTAGCTGCCATTGCCGACCATCACAGGCAAGTTGCAAACAGCCTTCCGCCGGTATCGACCAACGCAACCAGGCATCTCCTCGCCGACCATAGCTTAATCGCTGCAAATCTGCTGTTTCCGCCATGATCTCCGGCTGATCGGCATTCACAATCAGCTGTGCACCCTGTTGTGCATAATGATGAACAAAAGAGGATTTGCAGCCAATATAAGCGACCATATCGTGATGATAATCCAGATGATCGCGCCCCATGGTCGTCCACACCAGTGACGTAAACGGCATACCGGCGATGCGTTGCTGATCAATGCCGTGTGATGAAACCTCCATGACCAGTGTATCAACACCCGCCCTATCGGCAGCAGCCAGTAAACGATGATTATTGAGTAACGAAGTCGTGGTATTGCCCAGCTTCAGACAATGACCGTTGTGATCAATCCACCCCAAAGTACCCACCGACCAGGCTGACCGACCAGTTGCCTGCAATGCCAGCCTGCTCATCCATGCCACACTGGTTTTGCCGTCTGTACCGGTAATGCCAAGACAACGAACGCTGGTTGATTCCGTGCCAAACCAGCGGCGCAATAACATCGCCAGTTCGCCCATACCCGTTAGTTCAAGAACAGGTAAAGGATAGTTCGTGTCAGGAAGTCTGCCTGCGGCAATACACAATGTGGCACCAGCATCAGCCGCCTGCTGCATCAAACAATCAAGCTCGGGATGATCAGGCGCCAGACATAACCAGGCGTCACCCGGTTGCAGATGGCGGCTATCATCTTCCACATCATGCACCAGATACTGTGACAGCGCGGGAACAGCCGCAGGCCATAGCTCACCCATACTACGACACGGACGCTGCGTCATCTGACGCAGATGCCGGTTGGCCTTGCGAATATCATTCATGCAGCCACACCTCCACCATGCGTTGCCCCGATAACTGATCGGGATACATCGGATCCTGACGTGTAACCCAACCCCGTCCATGGGTGTGCAATTCCAGGCCTTTGCTGGCTGCCAAACGATAGGCCTCACGCAGGGATAAACCGATAAAATTCATACCTCGCGAGCCAAGATCAGGAGAATTGGTGATAGCTGCCTGCACCACGGCCGGTTGTATGGGAAACACAGGGGTATCGTCAGGCAATACACCAAGGTAAGGCAGGGCAGCTTCGGCAATATGCCGAAATACTGGCGCTGCTACCAAACCACCGTAATACACACCCTGGGGTTCATCAATCACCACCACAATCACCAATTGCGGATCAGCCACAGGAACATAGCCGGCAAACACCGATGTATAGTGATGATCTGAATACTCACCATGTGCATCAGCGCGCTGCGCCGTTCCGGTTTTTCCGGCTACAGTGTAGCCATGGGGTACAGCTCGCCAACCCGTACCTTCGCGGCTGCTGGCCATGCGCAACATATCTTCCAGAATAGCGCTGGTTTCCGTTGACAAAATCCGATGACGCTCCGCTTTGGCATGTGCATACACCAGATGCGGCGCAACATAAATACCGTGGTTGGCAAGCGCGGAAAAGGCGGCAGCAAGTTGTATGGCGGTCACAGCCACACCCTGTCCAAAGGCAATATTGGCGGTTTCCACCCGCCCCCAGCGATGCGAACTGGCCAGGATACCCGTGGCCTCACCTTCGAGCTCCAACCCTGTTCGCCGCCCAAAGCCGAATTTGACCAACTCATCATACAACCGGTCAGCACCAAGCGACAAAGCCACTTTGGCGGCGCCAATATTGCTCGAATGCGCCAGCACCGTCTTCAACGTTTCCCAACCCATCGGATGAGCATCATGGATCACAAAACGCCCGACTTTGAAATTGCCATTCTCGCAAAAAATACGGCTGTTAGCCTGCCATTTACCTGACTCCAGAGCGCTGGCAACCGTAAAGGGCTTCATCACGGAACCTGGCTCAAAAACGTCGGTCAACGCCCGGTTGCGCCATTGGGCCGGCGAAAATTGATGGAAATTGTTGGGGTTGAAACCGGGCCAGCTAACCATGGCCAGCACCTCACCGGTTTTCGGCTGCATGACCACTACTGAGCCGCTCTGCGCATGGTGCTTTTCAATGCCATCAGCCAATGCCGCATAGGCAATACTCTGCACGCCTGCATCCAGTGTCAGCTGTAGTGATTCACCAGGACGTGGTTGACGCAGCCAGGAAGCACCGGGCAAGGCTCGCCCCTGCGCATCGCGACGAATCACGCGTAGCCCACTTTCTCCTGTCAGCACGCGGTCAAAACTGTATTCCACACCTTCCAGGCCATGATTATCCACGCCGACAAAACCGAGAACATGACCGGTCTCCGGCCCCAGTGGATAATAACGCCGCCATTCCCTTTCAATACGAATTCCCGGTATATTCAGAGCCGCAAGTTGCGCTTCCACGGTGGGTGTTGTCTGGCGTTTCAGCCAGATAAAACCCTTATGCTTTTGTATGCGTTGACGCAACATGGACTCATCAAGACCCAGTACTTGCGCAAGTTCAGTAATGCGTTCAACGGGTATCTTACGGGCGATCGCACCAATGGAAGGCGCCTCCATACTACGCGCCAAAATACGTCCCTGACGATCCAGAATGGCGCCTCGGGCTGCTTCAATGCGATATTGATGATCCTGTTGCGTGCGGGCTTTTGCTGCCAATGCGTCGGCCTGCCACCAATGCAAATCAACAGCTCGCACCAGCAAGACCGCAAAACCCATCGCCACGGCCATCGAAAGCAGCTGCGTGCGCCGCTCAATATCCGGCCGGTAACGGTTCGCAGGCCGATTCCAGAGGCGACTCATTGCCTTACCCTGCGATGTGGCACTGCAAGATGAATAAACTGCGAAGGTTTCGGACTACCCATACCCAACATTTCATGAGCTACCCGACGCAAACGTTCTGGCCGCATCAAACTGCCTTCTTCGACTTCCAGCTCCTTGATTTCATTCTTCAGGGACATAATTGAAGTATGCGTATCATGCAAAGCCCGGGCATTGCTGTTGCGCAAATACGACATCCATATCTGCGCTGTACCAAACAGGGCGCACAATAGTAACAGCAGCATATTCAAACGTTTCATGCCACAGTTTCCCGGCAGCATATCGCCGCACGCAACAATGCCGAACGACTGCGCGGATTGACAGCCAGTTCGGCTTCACCTGCCCGCAATGGTTTTTTTTGCAGCCATCGCATGGTGGGCATCTTGCCACAAACACACGGCAGATGAACAGGACAGCGGCAGGGGTGAACTTCATTTTCAATCAAATCTCGTACGCGCCGGTCTTCGCCAGAATGAAAGGAAATCACCACCAGATGACCGTCAGCTCGCAACATCCGCATGGCGGCCTGAAGTCCATCGTGGAGCTGTTGATATTCTTCGTTAATCCAGATACGCAGAGCCTGAAAAGTGCGGGTGGCCGGATGGGTGTTGCCGTGGCGATGGCTGGCGGGGACAGCGTGAAAACAGATATTTTCCAGATCTGCTGTGGTATGCAGCTGCTGCGCGGCCACGGCCTGCACAATGCGCCGGGCGATACGTCCGGCAAAACGTTCATTGCCATAGTCGCGCAGAATTTTCACCAGTTCTTGTTCACGACAACGTTGCAGGCGTTGCCATAGCGGCTTCCCCTGCTCGGGATTCATGCGCATATCCAGTGGCCCGGAGCGGGAAAAAGAAAAACCACGCTCGGCCTGATCCAACTGGGGCGAAGATACGCCCAGATCAAAACCGACACCATCGACTTCATTCCAGCCATGCGCCTTGGCCACCGCTTCCATATCCGAAAACGGCGCCTGTACGACTTGCAGACGGGGATCATCCGCCATCAGTGTCTGCGCCGCTTCCACAGCCTGCGGATCACGATCCAACGCCAATACCCGCCCTTGTTCCGAAAGCGCTGCCAGCAACAAGCGGGTGTGACCACCACGGCCAAAGGTTGCGTCGATATAGCGACCATCAGGATCATGGCAGAGCAAACGAATATAATCGTCGGCAAGCACCGGGGTGTGTTCGACACAGGCAGACATTGTTACAGCCCGAATTCATCCAGCATGGCTGGATCAAAATCTTCAGCATCAACAAGCTCGGTTTCCTGCTGCCATAGCTTGCTATCCCAGATTTCAAATGTTTGATTGGCGCCAGCAAAATGCACTGCTTTTCGCAATTGCGCGGCTTGACGAAGAGACGCAGGAATCAGCACACGCCCCTGTTTATCCGGTTCAAGAACAACAGCAGAGCTGACAACGCGACGGTAAATACGACGAGCGGTACGATTGCTGGCTGGCAACTTCTCCAATTTGGCAAGCCAATCCCGCCATCTGGCGACAGGATAGGCGCGCAGGCAATCATCCAGCAGGTCACGGGTAATAATCAGACGACAGTCACCATGTTGATTACGCAGCACATCGCGGTAATCAGCGGGGATATTCACCCGGCCCTTTTCATCCATGGAATTGGCATAACCACCCAGAAACATCGATGAAGGACCCCTTGATGAAAAAGCTACGTGTCACCCACGTTTCCCCACTCACGCCCCTAATGCTGCAAACAGCTTGCTTTCTGTCAAACAATTATCCACCATATACCCTGATCACAAACGGAAAACATCGTAGTGGGTAAAAGTGGGGTGATATCTGAAATTAAGGTATTACTTTAACAGAAGCAGCTAACATTCAGGATTACCGTTTGTAATCTGTTAAACGATCTGTGATGTCAAGCACCATCCAACAACAGTGCCCAGAGATCATCACACTACATCGAACGTATAACATCGTTCGCAAGCGCTGTGCAAACAGCCAGAAAGGCTTTCACACACGCAGTTCGCGATACGCCCGCAGCCAGCCACAAGCGCTGTAGCGCTTGTTCACAGAGGCTTGCTGGCAGAGCATGTGCCCATGTAACTGTTCAGCACGAACACAATACAGAAAACAAGGAGGGGATCTTGAAGAATTTTCACAAAAAGGGATGGCTAGGCATCGTGCTGGGAGTGAGCATCGCTCATTATGCCGTGGCAGATCCTGGAGCGATCACGCAAAAATCGTTAACCAACCACGCCTGCAGCTGGTACGAACAGCAGGACGCAGCGCTCAATCAAACCTACCAACGTCTGCTGTCAATATATGCGCACGAAAAGCGTCAGCAGCAACAACTTCGCCGCGCACAGCGGGCGTGGCTGCGTTTTCGCGATGCCGAACTGACATGGACAATACCGACAGGCAGTGCAGCAGCCATGTGCCGCTGCATGAAGGCAGGCAGTATGACAGCGGCGCGACAATCACAGCTGGCTGCCTTGCTTGAATCTGAAGAAGGTGATGTTTGTTCACCGACCACCGTCAACCAAGCAGCCACCAACGACCTGCCGGCAGAGGACTTCAGGCAGCACTGACAACTTAAGCCAACAGTGCTGCCTGAAGTTATGCTGCCTTTTCTATCTTATTGGAACGCAGGCAACTGGTGCAAACCTTGGCACGCGTTACCTTGCCGTTAATAACCGCACGCACAGACTTCAGATTAGGAAGAAAGCGGCGGCGGGTCGTGTTGTGGGCATGACTGACATTGTTGCCGCTCATGGGGCCTTTACCACAAATATCACATCGTTTAGCCATGACGAAACCTCCGGTATTCAAGCCCAAAAGGGCAAAGGGCGGCGCATGGTAATCAACAATACGCTGTTGACAAGCGGAATTTTCTGCCAATGCGGGCAACTCCCTGAATCCGCCCCATGATCGCACCCTTTTACGGGCAGTAGCAGAACACCTATCGTAGATGTCAGCGATTCATACGTTCGAAGAATTCCGCGTTGTTTTTGCAGGGCGCGAGCTTGCTGAGCAGAAACTCCATGGCATCCACGGCATTCATGGGGGAGAGAATCTTTCGCAGCACCCAGGTGCGTTGCAGAATATCCCGATCAACCAGCAGCTCTTCCTTGCGCGTACCTGATGGCGCAATATCAATGGCTGGAAAAACCCGTTTCTCCACCAGCTTACGGTTCAAATTGATCTCCATATTGCCGGTACCCTTAAATTCTTCAAAAATAACTTCATCCATCTTGCTGCCGGTATCGACCAGTGCCGTTGCAATAATGGTTAAGGAACCACCGCCTTCGATATTGCGGGCGGCACCAAAAAAACGTTTAGGGCGATGCAGCGCATTGGCATCCACGCCGCCACTAAGAATTTTGCCTGATGAGGGTGCAACGGTGTTATAGGCGCGGGCCAGACGGGTAATTGAATCCAGCAGAATTACGACATCACGACCATGCTCGACCATGCGCTTGGCACGGGCAATCACCATTTCAGCAACCTGCACATGACGTTGCGCCGGTTCATCGAAAGTGGAAGAAATCACCTCGCCTTTAACCGATCGTTTCATATCGGTGACTTCTTCGGGTCGCTCATCAATCAGCAGCACCATTAAATCAACATCGGGATGATTAACCGCCAGTGAGTGCGCAATGGACTGCATCATCATCGTTTTGCCTGTGCGTGGCGGTGCTACCAGCAATGCACGCTGACCCTTACCAATTGGTGCGACAATATCAATCACACGTCCTGTCAAATCCCGGTTGGTCGGATCATCAATCTCCATTTTCAAACGTTCATTGGGATAAAGCGGTGTCAGATTATCAAACAACACCTTGGTGCGTGCAATGGCCGGATCGGCGTGATTGATTTGATCAACCGTTTTTAGGGCAAAATAACGCTCATTGCGTCGTGGCGGACGAATTTCACCGGTAATCGTATCGCCGGTACGCAAAGACATGCGCTTAACCTGCTGATTGGAAACATATACATCATCGGAACCTGCCAGGTAGTTGGCATCGGGTGAGCGTAGAAAACCAAAGCCATCGGGGAGAATTTCGAGCACGCCTTCGCTGTAAATCGTGCCACCACGCAGGGCATGCGCTTTGAGAATCGCCGAGACCTGCTCCTGTTTGCGCATACCGGCAGCATTTTCCACTCCCAGACTTTCCGCCTTTTCCAGCAATTCCTGCAAGCTCATATCGGAAACGTCTTTCAAATGCAGGGTCACACCCACAAGTTCTTTACTGATGCTATCGTCTTCGGCTTCAGATGAAGCGCGTCGTCCCCTGCTCCGGCCATTCTCGTTTTGTTGCCGTTTACCTTTGCCACGCCGAGGTGGAGACGAAGCGCCTGATTCTTCCGCATCATCAACCGTTGGCTTATCGCTTTTGTCCACTTTTGTTTCATCCTGATGACGCTTCACTGTCTTGCGTGTGCGGCGACGCACCGGTTTGGGAGGCGTATCTCCCTCTGATTTATCCGTTTCCATAGCCGTGGTTGTTGTTTCAGCTATTGCTTCGCTCGAAGGTACTTTGACAGTTGTTTCATCCGTAGCCTGTTTGGCTTCTTCAGTCACTGCTTGTTCGTCACTCATGTTGGTGTTCTCCATTTGATGATAACAGGAAGTTGAGAAACCGACTGATCAACAGTCAGTGTGTGATGTTTTGTAGATCGAAAAGGAAAGGGGAAGTGCAAAAAGGCAGATGTGCTGTATCGAACATTTCAGCATCGCATGCAGGCAGTAGAGTCATGGTGGATGGGAAAAACAAGAGGAGAAAAACACCAAACACCCGAATCATCTCCTGCCCCATCAAGTGAAGGACAGGAGATGAGGGGAAAATCAACGCCTCACGCAGACTTCTTTTTCTCCAACATTTCGTGGACAATCGGCGTCAGAATCAGCTCCATCGCCAGTGCCATCTTGCTTGATGGCAACACAATCGTGTTACGACGTGACATAAACGAACCATTGAGCATGGCCAACAGATAAGGGAAATCAATACCCCACTGTTCCGGCTTGCGAATACGAATGATCATCATGCTCTCATCCGGTGTTGGCACATCGCGAGCCACAAACGGGTTGGACGTATCCACCAGCGGCACACGCTGAAAATTAATATCCGTGTAAGTGAACTGCGGCGTAATAAAGTGAACATAGTCATGCATGCGTGCCAGAATATTATCCACAACGGCCTCTGTAGAATAACCACGCATGCCTGTGTCACGATGGATTTTCTGGATCCACTCCAAATTCACCACCGGCACAATGCCAATTTTCAGATCAGCATAAGGACTGGCTTCTTCCACATTGCCGTGCAGGCCTTCATAAAACAGAAAATCAGAACCTTCGCCGATTTCTTCCCATTCGGTAAAGCGCCCCGGCTCCACACCATACAACTCAGCCTCAGTTTCATCATGCACATAATGACGCGCCAGACCCTTGCCTGTTTCGCCATAATCCCTGAACAAAGCGGCAATGCGGTCAAACAGGTTGGCCTCATCCGAAAAATGGCTAAGACGTTTACCTGCGGCGGCAAATTCCTTTGCCTTTTCACGAAACTCATAGCGATCAAAGCGATGAAAACAATCGCCTTCAACAATCGCCGCCTTCACCTTTTCGCGGCGAAAAATATGCTCCAGCGCAATTTTGGCAGTACTGGTTCCCGCACCGGAAGAACCGGTTACGGAGATAACGGGATGCTTGACAGACATGATCCCCCTCCTGAATAAAACATTATACACATGCTTTACCGCAAGGAAACGCCATGGTGCCTGACAGGCATAGCAAGCATGTGATCAAGAAACGACATAGCAAAGAATCATGCCATGCGAGAAAGTGAGTTCGCCAATAGTAGCGAAACTGCCGTAGATTAGCAAAAAACCAGTATTCCGTGTGCCGCGCACAAGGCAGCACACGGAATATTCATCAATGTTTTTTCTTCTTTCTGAGCCAGGCGATGCGGGCTGAGGCAATCGCCAGCTCTGCTTCAGCACGCGCAAGATCAGTTTCACCCTGACGGCTTTCCACAAGAGCCTTAGCATTGCGTTCTGCTTCCAGTGCCGCAGCTTCATCGACATCAGCGGCGCGTTCCGCGCTATCAGCCAGCACTGTCACCATATCCGGCTGAACTTCCATAAAGCCACCGGATACAAACACTTCATCCGTGCGTTCACCCAGTTGAATCCGTAACTCACCGGACGTCAACTTTGCCATTAGCGGGCAATGCCGTGGCAATATACCCAACTCACCTGAAACGCCAGGCGCTGCGAGGAAGTCAGCTTCCCCGCGATACACCTCACGCTCAACCGTGGCAACCAATATGTTCATGGTAGCCATGGTTTATGCCTTGGCTTCCATTTTTTTGGCTTTCTCAATCGCGCCGTCGATGCTACCAACCATGTAGAACGCTTGTTCGGGAAGGTGATCGTATTCACCGGCAAGAATGCCCTTGAAACCACGAATAGTGTCTTCCTTCTTGCAATAGATGCCAGGGGCACCAGTGAACACTTCCGCAACGTGGAATGGCTGCGACAAAAAGCGCTGCATCTTGCGCGCCCGTGCTACCAGCAGCTTATCGTCATCGGAAAGCTCATCCATGCCCAGAATGGCAATAATATCCTGCAATTCCTTGTAGCGCTGAAGCGTACGCTGCACACCCTGGGCCACTTCATAATGCTCCAGACCAACCACTTTCGGGTCAAGCTGACGCGAGGTGGAGTCCAGCGGAT
>WFOJ01000221.1 GCA_015488125.1 Mariprofundaceae bacterium | reverse complement strand
TCCATGAAAGCGCCGAACACAAGGGTGGGGAATTTACCCAGTACGTCGGCAATGGTGACGGCCACGGCTATCACAGCGGCTACCGCTACGATATCAGCCAGCTGAGCAAAGATGAATTGAAACCCCTCGGCCACAGGGTTTGCGACAAGCATGGTGGCCTGGAGCCGGGTGACACCATCGAAGTGCACTATGTGCATAGCTCGGCGATGGTCAAACCTGGTCCGACGCTGAAATCCTGCCTGAGTGACGCCATCAAAAACCCGCAACTGCGCGTGGAAGCACTGGTTTATGTGCTGGTTAATGACGACAAGGCGCTGGATTTTGGCAAACTGACGGAAGTTGGCGAAGTCAATGGTCGTCCGCAGGCGGTGGGCATCCCGGATGATCTCACTGGCACACCGGTGGTTTACGAAGGCTCTACTACAGGCCCGGGCTACGATGAAAGCGGTTCACCGTATCAGGTAACCTGGAGCGTTCATCCGAAAGTTGCCAAGGTCAATATCAAGACGGTTGGCAAGTGGTGCGAAGGCAATATCTTCAACGAAGATCACGCCCACGGCGTACGCAATCTGGTGAAAAATCCGGATCTGCTCTCCCCCATCAAGTAAAGCCGGAGTCTAGGAGTCTGTCGGGCTTTGGCAATCGTCACGAGAAATAGCGGGATTGAGTCAAATATGCGACCTGTTTGCGGCGAATAGCAGCGCTATTTAACAAAAACAGGGCGAATATTTGGCCAATATCCACTTTTTCGTAGTAGATTGATCAAAGTCCGGCAGACTCCTAGCTCCACTCGCGACAAGTTCTGCAGGTCGCATCGATCTGCAGAACTTACGCGTCCTCTTCATGTTCAACCTTTCCATCCCCGAATCACTTCCCATTCATGCTGTTCAGCATGAAATCATCACCGCCATCCGCCAGCACCAGGTGCTGGTCGTCGCCGGGGAAACCGGTTCTGGCAAAACCACCCAGTTAGCCAAACTGTGCCTGCTGGCAGGTATCAAAGGGCCGGTTGCCCATACCCAGCCTCGTCGCATGGCAGCGCGCAGCGTCGCGGCTCGTATTGCTGAGGAAGTCAGTTGTCCGCTGGGTCAGGGGGTCGGCTATCGGGTGCGTTTTCAGGAACGCAGCCGAGGCGATGACCGTATCACCCTGATGACCGATGGCATCCTGCTCAACGATATTCATCGTGATCGTCTGTTGCGCCGCTATCAGGCGATCATTATTGATGAAGCCCATGAGCGCAGCCTGAATATTGATTTTCTGCTCGGTTACCTGAAACGCATCCTGCCTGAACGTCCGGATCTGCGTCTGATCATTACGTCGGCAACCATTAATACCGAGGCGTTTTGTCGCTTTTTTGACCATGCCCCCTTGTTTGAGATCAGCGGACGCTGTTATCCCGTGGATATTCATTATCGTCCGTGGCCGGACGATGGCGAAAGCGATTTATCGCAGGCCATTGTTGAAGCAGTGGAGGAAGCCGGGCGACTTGACCCGTTCGGCGATATTCTCGTGTTTTTGCCCGGTGAACGCGAAATCCGCGAAGCCAGCCACGCCCTGACGCAGCGTGGCCTGCCTCACACCGAATTGCTGCCGTTGTATGCCCGGCTGGCGAATCATGAGCAGGATCGCATCTTCGCGCCGCATACAGGCCGTCGTATTGTGCTGGCCACCAATATTGCCGAAACCTCGCTGACCGTGCCGGGCATCCGCTTTGTGATTGACTCCGGACTGGCGCGCATCAGTCGCTACAGCCCGCGTCACCGGGTGCAACGCCTGCCGGTGGAACGCATTGCCCGCGCCAGCGCCGATCAGCGCGCCGGACGCTGTGGTCGCGTCGCCGCCGGTGTTTGTTTTCGACTCTATAGCGAAGCGGACTACCAGCAGCGCCCGGCACACACCGATCCAGAAATCCGCCGCACCCACTTAGCCAGCGTCTTGCTGCGTATGGCGGACATGCAACTGGGGGCGTTGGAAGATTTTCCGCTCATAGATGCGCCCGAGATGCGGGCTATTCGCGATGGTCAGCAATTGCTGCGGGAGCTTCAGGCGCTGGATGAGGATGGTCATATCACCGCGATCGGCCACCGTATGGCACGGCTGCCACTCGACCCCCGTTTTTCACGCATGCTGCTGACGGCGCAGGATACTGGCTGTTTGCTACCGGTACTGGTGATTGTTTGCGCACTGTCGATTCCCGATCCGCGCCTGCGTCCGGCTGAGGAGCAGGAAAAAGCGGATCAATGCCATCGCCAGTGGCAGGATACCGCCTCGGATTTCGCCAGCCTGCTGCGCCTGTGGCAATGGTATATTGAGGCAGAACGCCACCACAGCCGCAGCAAACTGCGTAAGCTGTGCAAACAACACTACCTCTCCTGGCTGCGCATGCGTGAATGGCAGGATTTGCAGTTACAGGTAGCACAGGCGC
>WFOJ01000220.1 GCA_015488125.1 Mariprofundaceae bacterium | reverse complement strand
CCACGAATAACTCATTGTACGAATTAAGCTCCGATCGGGCACATTATGATCCCTGCACAAAAAATATGCAATAGCCCTGTTTTGACTTTGTCAGATTGGTAAGGAGGCGCACCTGTTGTCCTCTTTCTCGTTTATCGTGTTGTTGACAGAAACAACAAAATCCTAAGAATTCACCTTAGCTTGGAAGCTGATGTGCAGGCAAGGGTGCCTGGGTGTATCTTTAGCAATCGGTGCGTAACTTTCTAAAGGAGGACGAAATTATGTCGAACGCGCAGCAGGTAGTTGATAATCTGATGGAAATGGAAGGCGCAATTGCCGCTGTCATTGTTGACCTTGGCTCCGGCATGGTACTGGCACAAAAATCCATCGCGGGTTTTGATGCTGATGCCGCAGCAGGTGGTACCACTCGCATGGTGCAGGCACAGCTGGATACCCTGAAATTACTGGGTAAAATGGAAACCATTGACGACATGCTGATCACGCTGACCCATGAGTATCATTTGATTCGCCCTCTTTTCAGAACGGGGGATGATGATGCCATGTTTGGCTATCTTGTGGTAAGCACGAAAGGCATCAATCTGGCGATGGCCAGGGCCTTGTTGAAAAAGGAATTGGCTGATTTCTCTCTTTAGACAAATAGGTTAGGTCATCACCAACGCATTAACCAACAGCGGGCCGGTGAATTCACCGGCCTGTTTTCTTCTGTGCCACTGCGTCTCCCCACATACCAGCATTTTACCGGAAGCCCGTCGGACTTTGACAATCGTCACGAGAAATAGCGGGATCGAGCCAGATATACGACCTGTTGACGGTAAATGGCAGCGCTATTTAACAAAGACAGAGCAAGGATTTGGTCGATATCCGTTTTTTCGTAGTTGTCAAAATCCGACAGAGGCCTGGCAAAAATGCAGTTTTTTCCACTCCTTTGTCCAGTGTGTTTTTTGCATCGTGGCTTTTCCCGCATGACTGCAAGCAACCACTCCTTTAAACTGTGTTGACATAACAGCACAAAGATGGAACATATGCCGTGAAGTATGCATGGGATACATTGGATGTCAGCTATTGTGCGTCTGTGTCGAGCAATAAAAATTGAAACCGCTTTACATCCTGTTGTTCCTTAGGAGGAGTATAATGTCAAACGCACAAAAGGCTGTTGATTGCCTGATGGGAATGGATGGCGCTATTGCAGCGATTATCGTGGACCTCGCTTCCGGCATGGTGCTGGCACAAAAATCACGTGGTGATTTTGATACTGATGCAGCAGCCGGCGGCTGCACCCGCATGGTGCAAGCACAACTGGATACACTCAAGTTACTGGGTAATCTGGATAAAATTGAGGACATATTGATCACCCTGGAACACGAACTACATTTGGTGCGTCCGATCATCAAAACCGGAACTGACGATGCCATGTTCGGTTACCTGGTGGTAAGCAGCAACGGCATCAATCTTGCCATGGCCAGGGCATTATTAAAAAAAGAGCTGACCGGTTTCACTTTATAAAAGAGCAACAAGCCACATTGATGTTCTACGCATCGCAACGTCCACTCACTGCCCCTTGAAGATAGCGATGAGTAAATCATCTTCAACTATCGTGGTGGCGAACATTGTTCTGAATCGCTTTTCTCACAAGTTTTGAACTGCCGAGGTTTTATTCATGAATCAAGGTGACTTTCAAAAAGTCAAAAAAGCACGATGCAAGGCATTGCTGGAGGCGTTTGTAGATGAGCATCCGCATCTTGAAGCTGTATTGCTCAGCAGCCATGAAGGCCTGTTGCTAACCCATGTGGGCAATAGCGATGAACCAGGACTGATGGCAGCCATTTCTACGTCGGCGTTGGCACTGGCTGACAAACTAAGTGAGCAAACCAGTGATAAACTGCTGATCGAATCGAAAAAACGTGTTGTGGCATTGTTGCATATTGAAAACATGACGTTAACCTTGATTGGCGACACGGTCAGTAATGCGGCAGTTGTACTGACTTCAGGCAACAAACTTGTCAAAAAACTTGAAACTGCATTTGCCAATCCTGATATAGCGGAGGATGCATGAAAGCTATGGCAACAGTTTCTCAGGAATCGTTGACTTACGTTGATCGCGAGGGTTACCGCAACACGCTAGAAGAAATGCTGAACGGCCTACCTGCTGATATCGCACTAACCATTATTTCCAGCAAAGACGGCCTGCTCGTTCAAGCGGAAGGCTCGAGTCGGCAAGATAGCGATCAACTAGCGGCCATCAGCGCTTCGGTTTTGTCGCTGGCAGATGCCATCGTAGCGCATAGTGATGGCGTTTGCTGTGAAAAAGTTTTCAGCCAGTCGGAAGATCACGATGTGCTCATCATGCATGCGGGAAAATTTATTATTACCCTAATTGGCAAACGTGATGCCAACATGGGCTTGTTGCTGGCTGCCGGTAAACGTTTATCGGCGTCGATTGCGGAACTTACCAAAGCAGGATGACAGGATGAATCACTTACCCACCGGAAGTTTTCGTGTTGCAGAACAAGACGTTAATATAACGAAAACGTTACTTCCCTATCGGGATCGCCTGCGTGTTCTACGCAGGGCTCTTTCGAAACATTCCTCTTTCGGTGTCATTTCC
Organism: Mariprofundaceae bacterium; assembly: GCA_015488125.1. Classification (GTDB taxonomy): domain Bacteria; phylum Pseudomonadota; class Zetaproteobacteria; order Mariprofundales; family Mariprofundaceae; genus AB-137-C09. The sequence continues at coordinate 8,237 of WFOJ01000220.1, read as the reverse complement.
TGGCTCAATAATGATGGTCGCGACGGCACCTTGGAAATCGAAGGTGGCGCCCCTCCAGACGATGAGGCGTCACGAGCGATACTGATGGATTTTTTCAACAACAAGATCGTGCATGCGGGATTTATTCCGTCGCACAGCATACCAAAAGGCCCACATCACAGGCGACCGCCGTTTGCCTTTACGCATGTGCTGAATGAACTGCATCTCCCACTTCAGGATATCAAGGAGCTAATCCTGATATTCAGCCAGCTCCCTGCCGTAAAAGTTAAGATGGCGGCCATGCACAAACTTGGTTACCATGACGGACTTAGCTATTTATCCCTTTATCAAATGTCGCTTCATGAAGAGGAATTTTTTCTAAGGGATTTTTTTCTGATGAAAAACAGCTTCATGCCTGATGAAGCCAAAGTAAAAGTCGTCATCCTGGGGTATTGCCTTGGGTTGATCAATCCGGCGCATCCACCGGCAAGAAAAGCGGTCAAATCACGGACTTCAGCACCAAGGCAGCAGGAATCAACACCGAGCAGTTTTGCAAAAATGATTTTGAGCAAAATTCGGGGTTTATAAATGAACGAGAAGAGTATTGCCAAAATACTTGTTACAGGTCCTTTCAATGCGGGGAAGACAACGCTGATCCGCTTTATTACCGATGAACAATTGCTCAGCAGAGACGTAGAAACGACGGATCGACTGGCGACTTTCAAACCGCTGACTACCGTCGGTCTGGATTTTGGTATTCTACACGTCAATGATCAGCTGGATGTGCATTTATTTGGCACACCCGGCCAGGCACGCTTTAATTTCATGTGGGAAGTGCTTTCCAGAGGCGCGCTGGGTACGGTTTTTCTGGTAGATTCAAGCAATGAATCGGCCATTGAAGAAGGTCGGCTCATGTGCCGTTATTACCGTGCCCATCAATATTACCATACACGAAGTGAGGCACCGCTGATCATCGGTGCCACCAAGCGAGATCAACCGGGCGCTGTGGCGCTGGAAGAATTGTCCGAACGCCTGGAAATTCCAGAGGACATGATTATCCCCTGTGACCCACGGAAAAAGGAAGATTCAACCATGCTGGTAGCATGCTTGCTGGAGCAGCTGATTCGCAATGAAGAACCGGATGAAGAAGACTATGCGGAAGAGGAAGATGACTTCTTCTGAATACATCGGCACCTTCCTGTAGGAGGGGCCTTCCGGCCCCGAACCACATGCGCACCTCGTTCAATTCGCGGCCCGAAGGCTGCTCCTACAATGGCGTACCCCTGTAGGAGGGGCCTTTTGGCCCCGAACCGGCATGCGCGGCCGGTCCGATTCGCGGCCTGAAGGCCGCTCCTCCTACGGATCGGGCAGCGGCCATCCGCCCCAATCAGGATATAGGACGGCGTGTGGCCATTGCTGCCAATCACTCACGAAACCCGCGCGCACCGGGTTTTCCACGATGTAGTTCGCCTGTGTGTTCATGTCCTCGCTGCGCCGGATGGCGTGATCGAAATACCCCGCCTGCCACAAGGCACCTCTGCGCCCTAATGCCTGGTTAATATTCCATGCGGTGAATCCAAATAGATCATGCAACAACACGGATAGTGTTTTTGCGCGTCCTAATTGCAGTAACAGGTGCATATGATCGGGCATTACCACGCAAGCAACTACGGCCATCCATTGATTGCGACAGGAAAATTGAAGCGCATCAAAAATAATATCTGCTGCCTCGGAAGGTGCAGGGTGCGGCGTACACAACACCAGCTGCCGATTCGCCGTGCATTTGGTGATAGCATAAACGCGGCCCGCATCAGAGATGCGACCACTCCGAAGATATCGCTGATGAGTCATTGCGGCAAAATAGCGCAACAGCGTGTCGATGTGTAGATGTGGTTCACGAGCCCAATTCGCACCCGATTCGATTCGCGGCCCGAAGGCCGCTCCTACAATGGCACCTCTCTGTAGGAGGGGCCTTTTGGCCCCGAACCACATGCGCGCCTCGTTCGCTTCGCGGCCCGAAGGCCGCTCCTACAATGGCCTACCCCTGTAGGAGGGGCCTTCCGGCCCCGAACCACATGCGCGCCTCGTTCGCTTCGCGGCCCGAAGGCCGCTCCTACAATGGCCTACCCCTGTAGGAGGGGTCTTTTGGCCCCGAACGGCATGCGCACCCGGTTCAATTCGCGGCCCGAAGGCCGCTCCTACAATGACACCTCCCTGTAGGAGGGGCCTTTTGGCCCCGAACCACATGCGCGCCTCGTTCAATTCGCGGCCCGAAGGCCGCTCCTACAATGGCCTACCCCTGTAGGAGGGGCCTTTTGGCCCCGAACGGCATGCGCACCCGGTTCAATTCGCGGCCCGAAGGCCGCTCCTACAATGGCCTACCCCTGTAGGAGGGGCCTTTTGGCCCCGAACCACATGCGCGCCGGTTCGATTCGCGGCCTGAAGGCCGCTCCTACAATGGCCTACCCCTGTAGGAGGGGCCTTTTGGCCCCGAACCGGCATGCGCGCCTCGGTTCGATTCGCGGCCTGAAGGCCGCTCCTACAATGGCATCTTCCTGTAGGAGGGGCTTTCCGGCCCCGAACCACATGCGGGCCTCGTTCAATTCGCGGCCCGAAGGCCGCTCCTACAACGGCCCCCCCCTGTAGGAGGGGCCTTTTGGCCCCGAACCACATGCGCGCCCGGTTCGATTCGCGGCTTGAAAGCCGCTCCTACAGTGGCGTTCGCTACAACTTCATTGCATTTACGATCGCGGCAGCCACAGGGGCTGCGCCGCTGCTGCCATGACCGCCATGCTCGACCAGTATGGCAAACGCGATTCGCGGATGATCGTATGGTGCGTAGCCCATAAACCAGGCGTGATCCCTGTGCTGTGTTTTCACCCCTTTGTCTGTATAACGCGCCTGCGTTTGTGACATGGCGACCACTTGCGCTGTTCCTGTTTTGCCAGCGATGGGATATTTGGCATCATGCACGTAACGGTAAGCCGTACCGCCGGGGGTGTTGGCGACGTCGAACATGGCTTGGCGAATACGCGCCAGTTGCGCTGCTGGAATGTCCACCTGGCGTAATACATGAGGCTTTGCCGCAGCTAGCACATGGGGTTCCAGTACCTGTCCACCATTGGCCAGGGCTGCAGCAAAACGCGCCACCTGCAGCGGCGTTGCCGTTACCAGCCCCTGACCAATGGCGGTGATCATGATTTCGCCTTGAAACCAGCGGCGTTTTTTGCCACGATACACGTGATAATCCGGATCCGGCAGATGCCCACGGGCTTCGGGTGACAGCCTGATATGGGTACGCCCACCAAAACCCCAGCGTCTGGCTTCTGTGATCAGCGCTTTCATGCCGGTTTGCTCTGCCAGTTCGTAAAAATACACATCGCAGGAATGCATGAGCGCATCATGCATATCCACCGGGCCATGGCCTGTTCGTTTCCAGCAGCGCAGCTTGCGGTCATGAAGCTGAATCATGCCGTGGCACACGGTACGTTGATGGGCAAGTGGCGCATGAACGCGCATGCCAGCCATGGCGCTGACCATTTTCCAGGTTGAACCAGGGGGATAGGTTGCCTGAATAGCCCGGTTAAGCAGCGGCTTTTGCGGATCGTGCAGCCAACTGTTCCATTGCTTGCCCGAAACGCCGCCGATAAACGCATTGGTGTCATAGCCCGGCGTGCTAAGCAGCACCCTGATAGCGCCGCTGTGCACATCCATCACCACCACGCTGCCCGTGCGTCCGGCCATGGCTGTGGCCGCCGCTTGCTGTAAATCCACATCCAGCGATAATCGCAGGGTTTCGCCTGTTTTGGGCGGGATGATGTGCAGAATGGCAACCCTGCGGCCATATGCATCGACTTCTTCCTGCTGACTTCCTGGCGTACCATGCAACCGGGCTTCAAATTCACGCTCCAAACCACTGCGACCGACGTATTCATCCGCTAAATATCCCTGCGCCAGATCATTTTTGCGCACCTTGGCCAGATAACCAATCGCATGCGCCATCAGTTCGCCATAAGGATACACTCGATGCGTGGCCGCCTGCACATCAAGTCCGGCATAATGATGCAGACGGGCCACCAGCCAGGCAACCTGATGCCATTGCAGGCGTTCATCCAGTACCAGCGGCCTGTCTTTTCGGGCGTGACGGATCTTGCGCTTGATGCGGGCAAACTTGCGTTTGCTCCAGGGCATATTGGCATTCAGCATGCGCAGGGTGCCTTCCATATCCTGCACGCGCTCGGGGATCATGACCAACTGGTAGGAAATCGCATTGGCAGCCAGTTTCTTGCCATGACGATCAACAATTTCACCACGCACTGGCAGCACAGGCACCACATTGATGCGGTTGTTTTCCGCCTGCAAGCGCAGCCCCTCATGCTGCACCCATTGCAGGTTAATCATGCGCAGCAACAGACCAGTGATCAGCACCGCCGCCAGCAGGTAGAACAGCAGCAGGCGAAAATCAAAGCGCTTGCGCAACTCATAAGGGTTTAGCTGATGATATGCCATGCCTTCAGGGCGTTAGCCGAGCCACCTCCGGGCGTTGTAAAACATTTGCATCCACGGCCCGTCTTCACCTTGCCAACTGCTATCCAGCCAGGAATACTGAATGCTGCGAAACAATCGCTCCGGATGCGGCATCATAATGGTGAAACGGCCATCATCGGTGGTAAAGCCCGCCTCTGCACTGGCCGAACCGTTGGGGTTCAGCGGATATTGCCGGGTGCGGGCGCCCTGCCCGTCGATATAATGCAACACAGGCAACGCCTGTTCGGCATCAACAGGCTGACGGTATTGCACCCGCCCCTCGCCATGCGCCACGACCAGCGGCAAACGGCTGCCTGCCATACCCTGCATGAAGATGGATGGCGAAGCAGCGACCTCCACCATGATCAGGCGCGCTTCAAATTGCTCCGAACGATTGCGCACAAAGGCAGGCCAGTGCCCGGCCCCAGGAATCAACTCATGGAGCTGCGCCATCATCTGGCAGCCATTGCACACGCCCAGGGCAAAGGTGTCGGCACGCTGGAAAAACGCTGCGAAAGCATCGCGGGCAGCATGGTGATGCAGAATATTGCTGGCCCAGCCGCGTCCTGCGCCCAGCACATCGCCATAAGAGAAGCCGCCACAGGCCACCAGCCCTTGCATCCCGGCCAGTGAAACACGGCCACTGAGTATATCGCTCATATGTACATCAAGGCACTCGAAACCAGCGCGATCAAAGGCAGCGGCCATTTCCGTCTGGCCATTCACCCCCTGTTCCCGCAGGATTGCCATACGCGGTCTGGCACCGCCGATCGCTGGTGCCTCCGGTGTGAAATTCACATCCAGAAACAGGGCTTTTTTCTCTGCTTCGGCAATCAGTTCAAATTCTTCACGGGCGCAATCCGGGTGATCGCGCAGTGCAGCCATGCGGTAACTGGTCTCAGCCCACAGTTGCTGCAATGCCAGCATATCATAATCGCCAAGCAGGGTATCCTTCTGCCAGATACAGATGCGTCGCGTTGCCTGCACCTCGGCTATCACCCTGGCTGTTATATCAGCATCATGCAGTATGGCCAGAAACGCCGCTTCATCAGTATCAGCGACCTGCACCACCACGCCGACTTCCTCGTTAAACAAGGCTGTTTGCCAGTGTTCATCGTCAGCCAGGATGATGTTCAGCCCCTGATTGCTGGCAAAAGCCATTTCACACAGTGTTGCCCACAGGCCGCCATCGGAACGATCATGCCAGGCGCACAGTAGCCGCTGTTCGTGTAGCTGGCTGACGGCATCCAGCAGGCGTGCCAGCCATGCCGGATCATCCACATCCGGCGGCGTTTCACCGGTGGCCGCGAATACCTGTGCCAGCGCTGAACCACCCAGCCGTTGTTGCTGACCAGCCAGTAACCATAATTTGCCGGGCACATCCGCCAGTTGCGGTGTCAGCGTGCCGCGCACATCAGCCAGCGGCGCAAAAGCTGAAATAATCAGCGACAGCGGCGACACCATCTCCTGTTGCCGACCATCTTCCTGCCAGCAGGTTTTCATTGATAAGGAATCCTTGCCCACCGGTATAGCGATACCCAGTTGCGGACAAAACTCCATGCCAATGGCTTTCACCGTATCATAAAGTGCGGCATCTTCGCCATCATGACCACAAGCTGCCATCCAGTTGGCCGATAATTTAATATGCTGACGGCTGGCAACCGGTGCGGCATACAAATTGGTCAGCGCTTCTGCAATGGCCATGCGTCCCGAAGCCGGTGCGTCCAGCACGGCAATCGGCGTACGTTCACCCATGCTCATGGCCTCACCGTGACAAGACTGAAAGTCCGCTGTGGTTACCGCAACATCAGCCACCGGTACTTGCCATGGCCCGACCATCTGATCACGCGCCACCAGGCCGGTAACAGAGCGATCGCCAATGGTGATAAGAAAGGATTTGCTGGCCACCGATGGCAAACGCAACACGCGCCGCACGGCTTCATCCAGGCTGATATCCGGCAGCGGTACGGGCGCCGCCGCACGACGCACAACATGGCGCTGCATGCGTGGCGGCTTGCCCAGCAACACATCCAGCGGCATATCCACCGGCGTATCCTGCAACAGTGAATCCTGCACACGCAGTCGGCCATCATCGCTGATGGTGCCCAGAACGGCGAACAAACAGCGTTCACGTTCACAGATTTGCCGGAAACGAGGCTCGTCCTCGGCGGCAATGGCCAGTACGTAGCGTTCCTGCGCTTCGTTGCACCATAGCTGCATCGGACTCATGCCCGGTTCCATCGAATGCACAGCACGCAAGTCAATCCAGCCACCACGACCTGCATCGTGTACCAGCTCCGGCACGGCATTGGAAAGACCGCCAGCGCCAATATCATGAATAAAGAGAATCGGATTCTGTTTTCCCAGTTGCCAGCAGCGATCCAGTACTTCCTGACACCGCCGCTCCATTTCCGGATTACCGCGCTGCACCGAATCAAAATCCAGTGCCTCAGCATTGCTGCCGGCCTCCATACTGGAGGCTGCGCCGCCACCAAGACCGATCAGCATGGCCGGACCGCCCAGTTGAATGATCAGGCTACCTGCCGGCACCTCACGTTTATGGACATGCCCGGCACTGATATTGCCCAGCCCGCCGGCGATCATGATGGGCTTGTGGTAACCACGCCATTCTCGGCCATCGCGCTGCGCGTAACTGCGAAAATAACCACACAGGTTCGGGCGACCGAACTCATTATTAAAGGCAGCCGCGCCAAGCGGTCCGTCAATCATGATGTTCAGTGCCGAATCCATGCGCGATGGTTTGCCAACAGGCAGTTCCCACGGTTGCTCAAAACCCGGAATATGCAGATTGGAAACGCTGAAGCCACACAGGCCGGCCTTGGGCTTGCCACCAATGCCTGTTGCGCCTTCATCGCGAATCTCGCCGCCAGCGCCTGTTGCCGCACCGGCAAAAGGAGAAATCGCCGTTGGATGATTATGCGTCTCGACCTTCATCAGAATATGCGTCAGGTCTTCATGTTCGGCATAACGACCAGTTGCATCAGGATAAAAACGGCGCGATACGCCACCTTCAATCACTGAAGCATTATCGGCATAGGCCACCAGTGTCCCCACAGGCTGCTGTTCATGGGTATGGCGAATCATGGCAAAAAGCGAATGCGCTTGCTGCTGCCCGTCCACCACCCAGCGGGCATTAAAAATCTTGTGGCGGCAATGCTCGGAATTGGCCTGCGCAAACATCATCAGCTCGGCATCAGAGGGGTCGCGCCCAAGATGCCTGAACTGCGCCAGCAAATAATCCATTTCATCGTCGGTCAGCGCCAGTCCCAGTTGCCGGTTCGCCCGCTCCAGGGCAGCACGGCCCTCAGCCAATACGGCAATGCGTTGCAGTGGCGCCGGGGAATGATGGGCAAATAACTGTGCTACTTCATCACTGTGACGCAGCACGGCTTCTGTCATACGATCATGCAGTAAAGGCATGGCTGTTGCCATCTGTGAGGCATCCAGTCCTTCGATGTGCCACAACACCCCGCGCTCAATACGCTGCAAGCCGTTAACCTGACATTGCTGCATGATCTCCGTCGCCCGTGATGACCAGGGGCTGATCGTGCCTGGACGCGGAAACACCAGCACTTGTGTCGCATCATTGGCGTAATCCGTCATCTGCGGTTGACCACCGAGAATACGACACAGACGTTGCTGTGACGCTTCGTTGAAATCATCGCTGATTTCCACCACAAATAATTCCCGCGTTTGTATGGATCCGGGGT
>WFOJ01000219.1 GCA_015488125.1 Mariprofundaceae bacterium | reverse complement strand
GCTGCTGGCAGCTATTCCGTGGTCATCACGGATACAGCAGGCGTACTCACCGGCTACAACAACACGGTGGCGGCAGCCATGCCCATCACCGTTACCGATGCCAGCCTGACCACGGGGCAAAATTTTGGTTATGTGCTGGCGGGCGCGGCCGCTACCATTAACGGCACGGTGTTTAATGATACCTCGCTGGATGGCATCATGAACGGGGCGGAAACCGGTATTGCCGGGGTCACCGTGTGGCTGAAAACCACCACCGGCGTAACGCTGGCAACCACCACGACGCTGGCAGGCGGCACCTTCAGCTTCACCGGCATCGCGGGCGGCAGTTATATCGTTGATGTTGATCAATCCTCACCGGCGATTATCGCCTATTACAATACGCCAACCGCCGCCCCGACCGATCCGGCGACCATCACCGTTGCCGCCGGGGCAATCGCCACGCAAAACTTCGGCTGGGCACCCGGCTCGGTGTTCAGCGGCTATGTCTTTGATGACTACAGCAACTCCGGTCTGCGCGATGTCAATGAACCGGGCCATGGCCATGTGACCCTGCAACTGGTCAATACCACCACAGCCACGGTGGTGGATCGCTACACCACGCAAAGCACACCGATTGTCTGGTTGGGCCATTACCAGTTCAATGCCGTGCCACCGGGTACGTATCGCATTGATGTTACCGATGCCTATGGCGAACTGACGGCTTACACGCTGACCACCGCCAACCAGCCGATGACGCCGGTTGCGGCAGTCGCTGGCACCAATTACCTGAACGATTTCGGCTATCTGTTGCCACCGAATATCAGTGTCAGCAAGACCATGACCAGCTATGCACTGAATCGGGGCGAAAAAATGAATGTGACGCTGACCGTGACCAACACCGGTGGCGGGGTATCCGCTTTCTCCATCGCTGATGTGCTGCCATCGCTTACGGCACCGGTTTCTCCCTTTGGTGGCGTGGGAGTCTTCACTGCTTCAGCGTTAAGCTACGTCTTCGATGCCACCAGCAGTATCACCCTCAATGGCACGCCGATGGTTGCCGGTGTGGATTACGTGGCGCCGGTGGCGGCCAGTGCCACGCCCACCTGGAGCAGCATCGCCCTGCCGGGCAATTCAACGCTGATCATCAATTTCACCGCTCGCCAGCCGGGCAAGGGAAAAACCGGTAGCCCGAACTACAACGGCGTATCCATCCAGCACAGCACCCCTGCCGTGGTGGTTGATTATCCCGATCTGGTGGTTTTCGGCACCGCCAAAAATGTCACCCACAGCAAGGTGATCAGCCATATCAATGGCGTGCCGGTGGGGGCCAATCCGGTGATTTATCGCGGGGATCGCGTCACCTTCCAATTGCGTGTCAGCAACACCCTGAAGGCCAAGGCTGTCGCCGTGACGCAGTTTACCGATGCGCTGCCCAAACTGAGCACGGACAGCTACGGTTTTTATTATGCTGCCGGTTCATCCATGCTTACCGATCCGGCAGCAGGAGGCATCCCGACGCTGATTGCCGACCCGATCATCACGCCGGGACCAGGACTTTCCACCTACCAGACGCTGACCTGGGCGGTGGCCGCCAGCACCATCAAGGTCTATCCCAGCGAAGTGGTATTGCAATTCGATGCCTATGCCGATACGCGGATGACGCCGGGCAATTACACCAACAACAGCACGGCAACAGCCAAGGGCGTGGTACTCTACGCCAGCCTGCCAATGACCGTCAGCGCTGCCATACCGACGTTGACGGTGGTCAAATCCTCCAACGTCGCTCGCGCCGCGCCAGGGCAGGTGATCACCTACACCATTCAGGTGACCAATACCGGTGCAGGGCGCGCCCACAACGTCATCATCGACGATCACCTTAGCCCTTACACCTGGTTGCAGCTGGATATTGGCACCGGCTCGCCTTTCAGCTTCACCGATGGCACGCCGGTTTCCGGTGTCACACCGGGTACGCCCGTGTATTCCAATAATAATGGCAGCACCTATGTCTATGCGCCTGTCTCCGGTGGCGGCGGTGCTAGCGCCGGTTTTGATGGCAACATCACCAACTGGCAAATCCCCATGAGCGGTCTGATGAACGGCAATGGCGCCAACTTCAGCATTCAGTACAAGGCGAAGGTGGAATAGGATAAGCCTGCTAATCACAGCCTTGGCGAGGCTATATCCACAGCGAAATCAGCTCGAGGGAAAAAGGGGCCAAAGAAGGGTGAAGTGGTTCCCCCTCTTTGGGCAGACTCACGGTGGCGCTAAGGTGTGTTCATCTGCGAATTTCTGATGAGAAAGGAGTAGCAAGATGAGCAAGAAGAGAAGAAGCCACAAGCCGAGCTTCAAAGCGAAGGTAGCACTGGCGGCTCCGAGGCTCATAGATGGATATTCGCCAAGGGTTAACCAACGCTCTTTGCCAGCTCTGTCGTGATAGCGCAACCGCCAAGGCCTTGTGCTTCTGCGCATATAATACGCAAACAAGCCATGGCCGTCATATAGCCGGTTGAATCTTTTCCCCTGCTCTGGTTTCTTCATGCTTCGTAGAGTCGTTGCAGTTAGTTTAGCCATGGTCGCCCCTATTGGGTGCCGGTTTTTGATTATTCCAAACTGACACCCGGAATAGCGCCCAAAAAGTGGGTGTATGTTGCGGCACAATATAGGACGCTAAGGAACAAACAGGCAAGAAAAAAGCCCGAAGTCAAAGACTTACGGGCTTTTATGGACGTTGTGAAACGTCTATATGGTGCCAGAGACTGGAGTCGAACCAGCACGAGTTTCCTCACCACCCCCTCAAGATGGCGTGTCTACCAATTCCACCACTCTGGCATAAACGAAACGACAACAAAACACTGTCGTCTCTGCTCGGAAGCCATGGCCTATTTGCCATCAGCCCCCGGAAGTTTGTTATCCGTTGCTGCACCCTCAGAAGAAACATCAGCGGCAGGAAGCTCGCTGCCTGCATCGCCACCGGCTACCGGAATTTCGACACTGGTATTGGCATTGCTTTGTGTGCCGCCTGTGCCTGCTTCCTTCATCATCTGTGAAGCATCAAAGTTATTCACCGTTGATTCAGCATCGGAAGAGGGTAACAAAGGCTGCTGAATCGGCGCACTGCGCTCCACCAGCGAACCCGCATCCTGCTGTGTGAAGAAGGCAAGTGTCAAGCTGGTCACCATAAATGTTGCTGCCAGGCCACCTGTCAACTTGCCCAAAAACGAGCCTGATCCACGACTTCCAAACAGGGTCTGGGCACCACCGCCGCCAAAAGATGCGCCAATATCCGCGCCTTGACCGCGTTGGATCAACACCACGCCGATCAGCGCGATGGCAACAATGATGTGAATAGTCAAAATAATGGATGTCATGATCCAGTCCTTCTAGTTCGCTTCCGCTGCTGCGGCCACAATCGCCATGAAGGAGTCAGCCTTCAGGCTGGCGCCACCGACCAGGGCGCCATTAACACCCGGTGTTTTCATCAATGCCGCAGCATTGCCAGGGTTCACGCTGCCGCCGTACAGCACACGGCAATCACGCCCCAAACGCTGCAATTCTTCATGAATGAAAGCATGCGTTTCTTCCACTTGTTCTGGTGTTGCGGTTTTGCCCGTGCCAATAGCCCACACCGGCTCATAGGCAATCGTCAGTGAAGCAGCTTCAGGTATTCCGCCCTCCAGAATAGCAAGCTGTTTCTTCAATACGTTATTGGTCTGACCGTTCTCACGTTCTTCAAGGTGTTCACCAATACACAAAATAGGTTCCAGACCAGCACTCCATGCAGCCCGCATTTTTTTTCTGATTTGCTCATCACGCTCACCGATGATGTCCCGTCGTTCCGAGTGACCGATGATGACATACACACAACCACAGTCTCGCAGCATCATGGGCGAGATCGACCCGGTAAATGCACCCTTGGGTTCATAGTACACGTTTTGCGCGCCAAGCGAGACTCCCTTCTGGCGTAGCGGTTCGGCCAGTGCTTGCAATAACGTGAAAGGTGGCATCAGAGCAACCTCAACACGCTCTGGGGCAGGATTGTTACCCAACTCGGAGACGAAAGAGCGTGCCTCTTCGAGCACACCGTTCATTTTCCAGTTACCAGCAACCAGACAGCGTACAGAACCGCTCATATCAACTCCTCCTTCATCCCTCATCGTGCGCAACAGATTCAAAACGGGGCGCGAATCATAAAAAGATGAAGCCACTTGGCAAGAAAAAGATGAATAATCGGAGTGATGCTGTTACCGTTACGAGCATATTTGCATCATCATGACCAATGCAGATTCCTAGGAGCCTGTCGAACTTTGATCAATCTACTGCGAAAAAACCGGATATTGGCCAAATCTTCGCCCTGTTTTTGTTAAATAGCGCTGCTATTCGCCGCCAACAGATCGTATCTGATTCAATCCCGCTATTTCTCGTGACGACTGCCAAAGTCCGACAGACTCCTAGAGTGATGTGTGAGCTGCCGTTTTCCCGCTCTACCGTTATAAACAGGCATATTCTTGTCACCATAACACTCCAGAACTGCAACAGCATCTTTTCGACACACATCGGTTTGTACCTGAATACCACGCGCACGCAATTGATGTTGCCAATCTTGATGCTTTGGCCCCTCGTCAAAGCCTATCCTGCGGGCGTCAGCATCGCGGGCACCACATACCAGAGAAGAAATACCTGACCAGGGCAAGGCGCCAAAACACATCGCACAAGGTTCCGTACTACTTACCAGTTCATAACTGCTTTCAGGTGTGGCGCCAAGATCAAAGTGGTGTTGCATCTGTTGAGCAATGGTCAAGGCGATTATTTCAGCATGTGCGACTGAAGCATGCGCAGGCACAACGCGGTTGACGCCAGGAGCAAGCAGCCGATGATTGCGTACATCAAAAACGGCAGCGGCAAAAGGGCCACCTGTTTCCAGTTCAACATTAAGCCGCGAAAGTTCAATAACCAATTGCATGCGATTTTCCACTGCAGGATAGGCAGTATCAAAAGAATAGTGTTGCAACCATGCCGGTAAGGAAATGGCAATATCAGGAAATACGTGAGCCATGTATCATCTTCTCTATTTTTACTCAGGAATTCAGGTTAGCAGTTCTACTGCGTGGTAAAGTGGTTCCCGTTTTCTGGGTAGGTCACTCAGGTGTGCCATCCGCATCTGGAATCATGCCGCGAGCAGCATACTCAGTCCATCGAAGTAGACTGAATCTAGGAGTCTGTCGAACTTTGGCAATCGTCACGAGAAATAGCGGGATTGAGTCAAATAGACGATCTGTTGGCGGCGAATAGCAGCGCTATTTAACAAAAACAGGGCGAATATTTGGCCAATAGCCGCTTTTTCGTAGTAGATTGATCAAAGCCCGACAGACTCCTAGGAGTCTGTCGAACTTTGGCAATCGTCGCGAGAAATAGTGGGATTGAGTCAAATATACGGCCTGTTGGCGGCGAATAGCAGCGCTATTTAACAAAAACAGGACGAAGATTTGGCCAATATCCGCTTTTTCGTAGTAGATTGATCAAAGTCCGACAGACTCCTAGCGTCTGGTTATCAAGGCTCTGATGTCTGCGTTGGGCGTTGTAGAAGCGCATCCAGGCACTAATGCCTGGCCTTGGCCTCGGCAACAGTATCATACGCCTTCAGGTAGATTTCCTCGTATTTCAGGCTGCGCCACAAACGCTCGATGAATACATGATCCATGCAGCAGTGCCCCCACCGTCCTGCTGATACCGTGTGCCTTGTCCGGCCTGGATATGTTCCGCTTCGGATAGATGGGCACAATGCCCATCTTGCGCATCAATGCAAGCTATTCGGATGAAACCGACGCAGAGGCGAAAATTGCTAATAGAAGCTCGAATGCAGTACATTCCGCAACCGGCACTGCCAAGCAATGGAAAGTTCAAGAACCTTGCTCGCCAATCTTCACAAGCAGCTCCTTGATCTTCTTCTCTGCATCCGGATCAAACGCCGAATGATTGCCGACAAACAGTGCCTACAGATTGTCCGGGGCGACTTTCTTCCAACTGCCACCCGGTTCGGATGAACCCCATACTGGCACGCAACCTTTATACACCACTTGACGGGACGTGGCCTTTCCTTCCCTCTGATAAGGTGAACTTTTTGATTTGAATATCTGCCAACATATACGCTCCTGCATGTGTAGCGTGGTTGTTGGCACATGGTGTTTTTGTGCCCAACAAAATACCAACATTTTTTCACGCTTCAGGTGGTCTATTCTGGACTATATCGAACTAACAGACAATAAAAAAGCCAGTATAATATAAGTTTACTGGCTTTTACTGAATGGTGCCCTCGACAGGAGTCGAACCTGTGGCCTGCCGCTTAGGAGGCGGCCGCTCTATCCAGCTGAGCTACGAGGGCTTGTGTATCAAACGTTGAAACGAAAGTGCATGATATCGCCATCCTGCACAATATAGTTTTTTCCTTCAAGGCGCATCTTGCCTGCTTCCTTTGCGCCCTGCTCACCATTACAGGCGATGAAATCTTCGTAGGCAATGGTTTCCGCGCGAATAAAGCCTTTTTCAAAGTCTGTGTGAATAACGCCAGCAGCCTGAGGCGCGGTATCGTTGCGATGGATCGTCCAGGCACGAACTTCCTTGACGCCAGCGGTGAAGTAGGTGATCAAATCCAGCAAGGTGTAGGCTTCACGGATAACGGTGTTCAGGCCGGGTTCTTTCAGCCCCATCTCGCCAAGGAATTCCAGACGGGATGCTTCGTCCATTTCAGCCAGCTCAGCCTCAATCTGGGCGGAGACAACCGCCACGCGCGCGCCTTCTCCAGCGGCATGCTGACGCACCTGGTCAACCAGTTCGTTGCCATCAGGCAATGAACCATCGTCAACATTGGCAATATACAGCACAGGTTTGGCTGTCAGTAGGCAGGCATCGCGCAGAGCCAGCTGTTCATCTTCACTCAGTTGTTGCCGACGAACGGTGATACCATCTTCCAGCGCGGCGAGGACTTTTTCCTGCAGATCAAGTAGTTTGCGTGCATCCTTGTCACCGGTTTTGGTAAGCTTGGCCGTGCGCTGAACAGCGCGCTGCATGGTTTCCATATCCTTGAGCATAAGCTCGGTGTCAATGGTTTCAATATCGGAAAGCGGGTTGATCTGGCCAGCGACATGGGTGATATTGCCATCATCAAAACAGCGCACCACATGCGCAATGGCCGAACATTCCCGGATATTGGCCAGAAACTGATTGCCCAGCCCTTCACCGCTGGCAGCGCCGGCGACCAGACCTGCAATATCAACGAACTCCACCACCGCATGCTGCACAGCCTGAGGCTTGACAATAGCGCTCAGAGCATCAAGTCTGGGGTCAGGAACAGGCACAATGCCCACATTCGGGTCAATGGTGCAAAAAGGGTAATTGGCAGCTTCCGCGCCGCCACCATTCAGCGCATTGAACAGCGTTGATTTGCCCACATTCGGCAGACCGACAATTCCAATACTCAATGCCATAATAAATCCAACCTCATTATTGTATCGCCAGATGGATGGCGTTCGCTGCCTTGGCAAGCTCACCACGAAGGATCAGCGGCAACTGCTGCGCCAGTGCCTTAAAGGCGATGGCCTCGGCAGCGCGCTCATCTTCGCTTCTCTGGCCGAGTACCCAGGCGGTAATATTACCATGGTCCGGTCTGCCAATGCCAATTTTCAGACGGTAATAATCCGTATCCGGTAAATGCTGATGCAATGAACGCAAGCCATTATGACCACCATGACCGCCACCATGCCGCAGACGCACTTTGCCCACCGGTAGATCAAGGTCGTCAAAGACGACAAATACATCATCAGTAGCGAGCTGATAATAGCGGCACAGCGGAGCGACAGCTTCGCCACTGTTGTTCATAAATGTTTGCGGTTGCACCAGCAGCACACGCTCATCACCAATGTGCGCATCGGCCATATCGGCGCGAAAACGCGGGGATGAAGCAAGTTTCACCCCCGCTATGCTGGCAATATGATCGACAAAACGAAAACCGACATTATGCCGCGTTTGCTGATACTTCTGCCCCGGATTGCCCAGGCCAACCAGTAGCTTCAAGAAGGGATCAACCTTCCTCTTCTTCGCTTTCAGCCTCTTCGCCCTTGCCACCCTTGACGACGCTGAGGTTAAGAACAGTGAAGTTCACTTCATGCGGAACAGTCACGCCTTCTGGTAATTCAATATCCTCAATATGAACGGTGGAGCCCAGTTCCAATGAAGAACAATCGATATTGATATGCTCAGGAATTGCATCGGCACGGCAGGAGACTTCCAAGACATGACGAACAATATCCAGCTTGCCGCCCTTGATCACGCCGGGAGATTTTTCCGCATTAACAGCGACCACGGGCACTTCAACCTGCACGGTATCGCCAACGCTGACGCGCAAAAAGTCCAGATGGACAGGCTCATCCGATACAGGATCCCACTGCACATCTTTAAGCAAAACAGCTTCATTTTTCTGACCAGCGACATCAATATTGACAATACTGGTATAGAAAGTTTCGATATTCAGCAGCTTACGCGCCTCGTTACTGTTCATGGTAACAGGCAGATCGGATTTTCCACCGCCATAGATGATGCCAGGTAGGCGGCCTGCGCGACGCAAACGACGGCTGGCGTTACGTCCCGTTTCTTCGCGCAACTGCGCCTTGAGTGTAAGTGTAGTCATTGAAAACTCCTTCATCTGCTGTTCAACCAGCGGGATAACATCTGACGGGTATGCCCGTAGCAGCGCCCTGTGGATATGCGAAAACCGCAAAAGGGGCGCGCAATATAATCCCCGGAAGATAAAAGGCAATCACCATATTTGCCGAACGCCCAACGACAATACCCGCCATTGCTGACGTGGCCAATAGGCAGTTGGGTGTATTTCGTTGCCCAATTCGCGAAAACGATAAGCGGTAGTAAGATGGGTGGTCATGCCGTTTGACCAGGTGTAAAGGCGATAATCAGCAGCGAAATTGTAACGGAATGTTTGATTGTTGGTAAAGGTTTCACCAGGATAGATATCGTTAACGGTTTTAACGACCAGTGGTACGCCAATATCTAGGCGCAAGCGAAGCTTGTGTTGGTGTGCATAAACCTGCCCGGAGATACCAATCCACGTCCCCTGAATCGTTTCCCGTGCCGGATCAGGGGCAAGACCCGGGAATGGCGTACGCAAACCACCCACCGTATGGTTGCTGCGCCAGTGAATATCATCCTGCCAGGCTGCCCAGCCACCAACGGCCAGCATATCCGTCCACTGCCAAAGAGCATCAGCGCGTAGTTCGTTATGATTGATGTCAAACGTATCCTGCACGGCAGTACCCGCCTGACTGCCAATTTCATCGCGACCACGTACAGAACCCAGAGATTCACCAGCTAAACCAATGGATAAACGATATGCAGGAAAGGATTTGCGAAATTGTACATCCAACAGCCATGCCAGACCACTAACATTGGCATTCATCGGTGTGGTCGTCGTACCCGGCACAGTGGCCATACTCTGGCGGTAACTCCATAGCGCCGGTGAAAATGATGCTTCAATTTCCACTGCCTGCACAGGCAGACTGATAGTCGTGAGTAATGGCAGCAAATACCGAATCCGTAAATGTTTCATGATGATTTCCCTGTTAATACAGCCTTCAGATGCGCTGCCAGACGCAAGCTCAGAGCGGCAATAGTCAAAGTGGGGTTAGCTGTGCCAATGGTCGGAAACACGCTGCCACCGACAATATACAGATTCGGATGATCATGACACTGACCATCGGCATTGACCACCGAATCACGGGGCGAATCGCCCATTCGGGTAGTACCGCAGGGGTGGTGAGCGCTGAGGCTGCGTTTGACCTTCAGCGGTGTACCGCCCAGCAATGCAATAATGCGCAGTAATTCCTCGTGCCAGTGTTTTTCACCGCGTTCGCTGTATTCGCTGATGGCGTAATCAATGCGCGGTAGCGGTAAACCCAGTGGATCCCGACGCTGAGCATCCAGATGTAGGCGATTATCTGATGTCGGTAACGTCTCTATTTCAGCTCCCAGAGCGGCACTGTGACTGATACTATGACGCAATCGTTCAACAGCTTGATACCAGTTGGCAGGATCATTCAGCATATGCGTTGTTTGTGACATGACATCAGCATCGTTACTAACAAACAACTTGGCTGCTGCGTACCGTCGACGGAATGCACCATAACGACCGTGTAGAAAATGTCCTACAGCCTGGGGACCACGCCCTGACCACACAGCTTCGGGCGTTGCAAAACGATAGCGTAGGAACACATGATCCATCAGATTTCGTCCCACCTGGTCAGAGCTGTTCGCTAGCCCTCGCGGATACGTTTCCGTTGCGGACATTAACAGTAAACGTGGTGTTTCAATGCTGTTGCAAGCCAGCACAATGCATTTGGCAGTGTAACGTTGCGACACCCCATCTGGTTTTTTGGCATGTACCGCGACAATATATCGATCTTGATGCTCCAGTTTCCAGACGACGTGTTGCAATGAAACCCTGACACCCAGGGATTTGGCACGTTGCACATCCACACCGGCGTCGTAACGGGCACCGGAAGGACAAACTGGTGTGCAGGTGTTGCTGCCACAACAAGGCGGACGCTGTTGCCACTGGCGTGAGTTTCTGGCTGCCGGGGATGAAATCAGTTGTATGCCGTGTTTTTTCAGTTTGTTGGCCATCCACAATTCAGCATAGGTTAGTGGAATTTCCGGCATCGGATAGGGGGCACTGCGCGGTGATCCTTGATCCTGATTGCTATTTCCTGCAACACCAAGCCGATGTTCGGCCTGTACGTACCAAGGTTCCAGTTGCTGATAATCCAGTGGCCAGTCACGGCCAACGCCATAATGACTGTACAGTCTAAAATCCTCTGGTAAAAAACGCGGCGTCATACCCGTCCACACCCGGGTCGTACCGCCTTCACCTTTGATAAAGGCAGGACGGTAGCCTGGTAGCGGTTGTTTGCCGTAATAATGCTCCGGCTCTTCCAGGTGGGGTACGCTCGTCCACGGCCAGTCTGGCCAGGCGGATTGAAAATTACGATTCCATGCCTGACGATAGCTATGCAGCGCTTGTTGGCGATTATATGCACCGCCAGCTTCCAGCAAATGCACCCTGAATCCGGCCTGTTGCAATTCACAGGCCAGCAAGCTGCCGGCCACGCCTGCACCGATTATCAACACATCGGCATCACTCATCGTCATTGTGCGGGCGGGTGTTGCCAGAAGCCAAAATGTTGCTGGCAGGTACCAGGAATGGGGCGAATATCCTGCAAGGCATCATGCATCAGCGCATAGCGATAGCTCAGTGTGAAATTACCACGCTGTTCATGAAAATAAATACCCGTCATCAAACTAATCAGCAGATGCTGCACAAACCAGCGCTCGCCATCATCCAGTACGCCAATATCAATAGGTAACTGTGCCATATCGTTATCCAGCGGTTCAGGTGCAAGCTTGCTCAGTACGCGATGAAGGTGGTCCGTTCCCGAAGGTTCATGTTTTACTGCTACCAGTAATTGTTGTATAAAACGATGATTAAATCGCTTGACACCGGTTAACCGCTGAAAAAGCCACAGAATGCGTCGTGTTTGTGAAGTGGGTGTGGCTGCCATCGCCTGAACGGAATACAGCAGTGGGTAGCAAGGAATACTTAGCCATGCCGTTGCCACTGTTTTGATAAGCTTGCGGCGCAGTCGATCAGGAAAAGGTTGACAAGGCATTAGTATAACGTCTCAATGCCAAAGAGTGGATGATCCGAACTCATGGTTGTCAGGCGTTCTTTCGCTCGCCAGGTTACGTAAACCGACAACAGGAAATCTCGGAAATTATTGTAACGCACGGGTAATGGCGCACGATAAACAGCATCCGACCAGGCAAACGCACCTCCAACCTGCAAGCCCCACCAGGGTAGATCACGCACAATTTTGCCCTGAACCTGATACATTTTTTCATGAATCCGTTGACCAGGGAAGATACGACCATCAGGTGTAAATGGTAATAATGGCGTGGTTTTCGTGCTATAGGATTGCAGCCCGAAAAAGGCGCGGAACTCATAATTATACAACCCACCCTCGCGGCTGATAAAACGGGTATTCAGGCCAAAATAGTTGTTGTTCTGTGGACTAAAATAGCCACCGTGACCCCACATAAAGTGCCCCTGATCGTTGGCAAAAGCTTCCCACTGATAAAGCGGGCCGACACTCCATTCGGTATCGTGTAACCATTGAAAATGATACGGAACAAAGATATTCAGTAGCAGATGACGGTTTTTTTGCACGGCAACACCACGCATCCATTCTGCACGCGCCTGCCAGGTCAGTCCGACATCCGGAATGCCGGTCAGCCGGTAGCCATCAAGTTGCAGACCGGTGCGTGTGACACGCCCCCAGGAGTGATTGGTAAAGGGATCGTTCATACCTGCATAAGACAGCATGGATTCACGCAATGGTTGACGAAATAACTGAGCGTTGACATAGCCGGTCAAAAACTCCTGTTTGATTCCCAAATGCCCTTTGAACGTTGGCTTCAGGCGACCATGTACAAACCCTTGACCAATATCAGCATACCATGTTTGCCAGTCCTCGTAACGATAGCCAATATTCCATTCATAGCCGGTTTGCCGCGTCTGCAGCGGAAAACGGGTAGCTGTCGGGATGATGGGGTTGGTGCCAAAATTATCGCCAAGTGGTACAACAGGCTGCCCGGCATCCAGTTGTATCGGTTCGTAACGCAGGTAGATGTGGTGTTTTTTGTTTTTGAAGGTGCCACCTTCGAGTACCAGTTTGCGTTGTAATAATTGGTTGAATACTGGTTCCAGAGTGTTGCCACCCCGACGACGTTTCATAAAACCGGTACGCACGTAATCAGCATCCAGGTGTCTGAGTGAATCATCGAATGATTCATCATAAGCCTGTGCAGCATGGAATAGTTTGTGCATATAGAAGCGTTCAGCGTTGCCACGATTAACCATGTCCCGGAATGGTCCGCCAAGTTCATTTGCCAGTCGCCTCGCCCTCGTTATCTCCCCCAGATGCATTAAACTGACAAACAGGCCCCTGGCTGCACTTTTTATTTGTTTTCGTCGATAAATGCGTTCGAAATTATCCGCAGCAGCAGAAAATTGTGTTTTGTTGTATTGAATCCAGGCGCGTTGTACTGCTTCTTCCGGCTTCAGGGGACGAAAAGCTTCAATTTTGCGTAATGCCATGAGTTGGCACTCGCTATCCTGACGTTCAGCGCAAAGCGCTGCTAACAGAGGTAGTAAATCTGGCAAAGCCTTCATGTGGTCAAGACGCAACTGCTCTTGTTCCATTAAATTCCGCATCGCTTTTGCTCGACCCGCAGCATGTAGAGCTATCACCTGACCTTTGAGTGCTGAATCCTGGTCTGCAATCAGGCGTGCTTCGCGAAATTGTGCCAGAGCCTGTTCGGGATGCTGGTATTTCAGTTCGACCCAAGCCAGTGATTCGTGAAAATCAGCGCGCCGTAATGATTTCAGGCGAGGCAGTAGTTGGTGTAAATGCTTCAGTGCTTCCGGGTGGTCGCCTTGTTGTGCCATCGCCAGCCAGTAACGAAAGGCAATGGCATTTTGACGCGGTTGCAAAGCTGGAACAAGCGGGTGTTGCTTTAACACCATTAACAATGGATTCAGGGTGCTATTGTCCAGATGAGTTGCAGCATGCTCCAGTGCTGATATGCGGTCTTCATCCTTGCAATGCAACAAGGTGTCGCCATACAGATACACAGCTTCGTGCTGTTTGCCAAGTTGAATCATAGCTTCATTAATGTACAGGCGTCGGTAGGCATGCAAACAATCAAAGCGTGTTTTGTATCGGTGATACATCGTCAACATATCCTGCCAGGCATGATTGTTTTGCAAGTGTTTTAACAGTAATTCTGTCTCACGATCACGAATCGCTTGACGTAATACCGGTGAGGGTTGCCAGTTGGGTTTCTTTTTTCGGATGGCCATGATCAGTTGATGCAACTGACTTAGCTTGCCTTGATGCAAGAGCTGCCACATCGGGCGTTCATCAACAGTAACAGGTGCGGATGATGGCATGTGCATAACTTTCTGCGTCGACGATTTCGTGGCAAATGCACGGACATTACTGTTTTTTTTCACCAGTGTATGGTTACTTCTGGTAATTTTCACCACAAGTTGATTGGCATCGCGAGCCTGAGCAGAAACAATAAACCACCATAACAGATAAAAACAGGTTATCATTGTTATGACTTTTTTCATGGCGTATTTTTCTCCGACTGACGCCATGCCAGTTGACAAAACATTTGCAGCGCTGCTTCATAACTATTGATGTGCCGATACCAGACAACTTCAGGCCAATGGTGTGCTTGATTCAGCACATGTTCTGTCAGCCTGAAAATAGCACGTGGAACAGCAAATGCTCGCCGCAAATGAACCTCATCGGTTTCCAGTTGTAAACGATCCGGTGCCCAGTCTCGCATATGGAATAGTTGCCAGAAATGGTAATAGGGGAAGAGTGCATCTTTTTTTCCGGCCCAGGCGAGAAACAGCGGAACCCGTAGAGCGTCATAGGAAAACACCGCAGGTCGAGCGGCCCAGGGTGTCAGGCTGCCGTCATCAGCCAAATGCAACCAGTCGGGAGCCAGTTGCCAGCTACCAAAGCGGGCGTGAACAAGGATTTTGGTGGCACTATCAGTCAGTGCTTGCCAATTCAGGTGATGATCTTCCCGTGCCAATTCGGCAAAAGCTGGAAAAATCCAGTATGATGGGTTTAGTACCATGCCATGATCGACAGGAAAGCCTTCAGCAGCTGGTCGCAGTACTTCACCAAAAGTTGTGCGACGCTGTAATTTAGCCAGTGAGGCAGTAATTTCTCCCGCTTCCTCGCGATAAGCTTCATTACGCCATAGACGTGCCGCACGATACAAGGCCCAGGCTGCCACAATATCTGCATCCGTGGCATTATTGGCATCCAGTACCCGTTGCTCTTCCTGCCGCCACAGCCAGGAAAGCAGGTGATCGTCAGGTCGTTGTTGCAAATGCGTTTTCGTCCATTGCCAGAGCCGATCAAACGTTGCTTTGTCGTCGTAAGCGGCAGCCAGTAGCATACTGTATGCCTGTGCTTCCGAGTGCGTTACCATGTGTTGGGCTTCATCAATCACGCGACCGTCACTGGTGATAAAGCGGTGACAATATGTTTGCCAGTCACTCTGTTTCATGTTGTGTAGCGGTGTTTCGCTGTGGCAGGCCGCCATGAGCATGAGAACCAGGTACGGTAACAGGCTACGCATAACAGCATCAGGGGGTAATATCCGGGTTTGTTTGTTGGCGGTAATGAATCAGTATCCAGCGTGTTAATAAACTGACAACCAGTAATAATACCAGCAGAAAACTGAGTAGAAACACAGGATACTGAATGGCAAAGTATTCCAGTCGCTGCAACAGAGAAATATTACCAATATGGTATTGGGCAGTATCCAGTTCCAGTGCGTTATAATCAGGAGTGCCTGTGGTGGTGTCACGCCCCCAAAACAGTACATCACCATGGACATCGCTTAGTTGTGGCCACAGCGTAACCAGATCGTTAACGGCAACGCGTAGCTGACTGACATCATCTGCCAGTAGCAACGTCATCGTACCCCCTGGGTGTTTCGGGTTTTCCATCTGTATCATGATACCTGAATTTTTCAGGATTTTCGCCGAATGGGAAATACGTGTCTGGTAATAACTGGAAACGGGGTGTGAATCGCGATCACTCCACCAGAACAATTGATACAATGCTTCCAGTTTTGAAATGGTTTTTTGGCCCAATGCTACAGGGTTACGCAGCATCGGGTGGTTAATCACACCCGCCTGGCCAAGATCAACGGGAGCGTGTTGCCACAATGCTGGTTTGATATCACCCAAACTACTCAGGCGGATGATGTTGGCATGCCCGTCTGGTTTATTACTCACCGTCAGATCACGTACCGGGTCTCCCTTGAGCTGACCAATTCTGGCAGCCAGTGTCCAGGCAGCGCCAAGAGCGTCGGTATTCATGGTCGGCACCAGAATAACCTGGTCTCCCTGACTTCCCAGATAAGGGAATCCTGTATTGAGGGTGTAATAAAGGTCAGGCATGGCAAGAAAATGCGGAGCATCGGGAATGCTCAAACTGGAATCATCGTAAAGCGTCATTAGCAGGTTATCCGTGTTACCCGTAGTGCAGTTGCTGCCGGTATTGGCGTGCATGCGACTTTCAAAAACAAACGTATTCATGCCGGGGCGAAAAGCAGACATGGGAATACTGATGTGATAGTCCGTAACTTGCAGGCCGTGTGGATCACTTAACGACATACTCTGCAAAAACACCTGATTATGGTAAATATTCATCACTGAATCGGGGCGTAAGGCTGCACCGTAGCTAAAATGTAGCGATAATTCGACAGCAGAGTGATTATGTGAGAAAAGATCCGGCGGCAACCACATCTGCACACGAACATGATCATGTAACCCCTTTAATGTGTGCGTTTTATAGCCAAGGTCGGCAAATGTATAGGTTCTACCAGCCATGGTTGCTTTTTGTGCCGCATAGGGAGAACTTTTGGCAGGTGTAATGCTACGAATATCCATCACTGCGGCAGCTTGTAAAGGTAGTGAAGACCACGTCAGCGCGGAAGCCACATTTTCCAGGGAAGTCTCGTTTTTGGCGGTAATCAACAACAAAAAATATCCAGGGGCATCATCGCGCGGTAACAGGGCGATGCGTCCAGCATGGTTGCTAACCGGATGATGCAGCGCAGTAAGCCTGCGAGCTTCGGTATATGTACCAAAAAGTACTACATCCTGATGCCTGGGTAAGGTTGCCAGTGAATGCAACAAAGGTATGGCATCAATCAGTAGCGGTTTGTGTGTTTTGCTGCCAAGTTCCTGAGCCAGGATCGTACCGGCATGATAATGCGCATCGGTGGTTCCCAGTGATGCCAGTGTGATACGTTGTTCACCCCAATTGAGACGGGATAACCAGTGATCCAGTTCAGTCAGTTGATCAGGTACAGGTTTAAGTTTACCGGTGACTGAAATATACGAATGGTTCATGTCAATATTGGTCCATAATTCAGGACTTCCCGGATCCTCACAATCGGCGCGATAATGCTGAGAAACTTCAATCTTGAAATAGTTATCGCCACTGTTCAGCCATTTGGCAGGAATATCGACATTGATCACACCGTCTGGAAAATCGGGGTCTAGCGTTGTTTGTGCAACAACACCGTTATTCCAACGAAGGCGAATCAGAGATCGTCCACGCAGTAGGGCAACAGAGTTGGTGAACTCCATGTGAACGTGCACATAATGAGGAGTTACCCGATAAGGTATGGGAATGCGCAACGTTTCTGCACTTTCGATTTGTCGCAGTTCGAGAAATTTTTGTTGTTCATTATCCTCGTAAAATGCTGACAATGGCATACTGGCTTGCCAGGGAGTAACAGGAGCAGACCAGGCGGCTACAGATTGACATACCAGTAGGCACAGTATGATCGTGAACAGCATGAATGGGTTCATATGTTTTCTCCAGCGGGTTGCCTCAGTTGCTTTGTTTTCATTATCAGGGCACAAGAATCGTCGCCTATGAGGGCTTGTTGCAACGCTGCCACCGGGCAGAAAAACACTATGAAACAGGGGCATCATTGTTGCTCCTGCCTTCAGGAGGGATAACAGGCGCATCCACAAATGCTGAAGTCCGTATTTCACAGCCATCAGTAGAAAAATAATGCCTTGTGTAATCGTTGATTGTTGATGTTTGCCGATCAATTGCCGTCGCCAGCGATGACTTTCGCCATACAGGTAGTTAATGACCATGCGACGTTCCTGAATATGAGAAAAGCAGAAGGAGACACCGGCCACCAGAGTTTTTTTGTTACGAAACATGCCCTCACGTAAACTGCGTACCTGAACAGTGATTTTGGAGTTGAAACTGAGAATAGTGCTAAACTTCTTGGTATAATTTGCGTCAGAAAAACGAAGCACACCCTGTTCGATATTTATCTTTTTGACCCATTCGGGCAGGTGAAGACAGGCACCTGCCTCCGTCATATCGGTAATATGACAGGGAATCTGCTTGCCGTTGACCTCAAGGCTGGCTATTTCTTCAACAGCAATACGGGGATGTCTCCGAACTTCCCGTTTTTCAATCAATGCTCCCAGCGCAGCCAGTGTGAAAATGATATTGTAGCTATTCCACACCAGTGATACGAGTACCTGGTCGTAGAGCTCAGGATGATGCATGAGTAGCCATCCACCGTATACGGAAGCAGCACACTGAATGGCTAGCAATACATAGAAACGCCATGCCAGTGGCGAAAGACTGGTATCTTGATGGGCGATCCCTTTGGGTGTAACCCTGAACTTTTGTCCCTGTGGTCTAAACAACGTGCGCAACACCGTGCCAGAGAGCATCACGGCATTTACCGTATCATAAATTTCGGAAACAAAGGTCCAGCGCACACGGCCATATAACACATTCAGTACCAGGTAGAGACCAACCAGGTAGGGGATCAAATACAACATGATTTCACTAGGTGGTGCGGCAAAGAACACCACGTTAAAAGCCAATGCACAAACAGGCGTGAGAATAAACACCACACGCGCCAACACAAAAAACCAATAGGCAATGCAATTGATGTAACTGATACGTTGGGGAAGCAGGGCAATCGCATTAAAATCTTACCCGCCAAGAACCTTGAGCAAGTACTTGTGATCCCATCCGGCACGTAATCGTTTAACTTTCATTCCTACCTTGAGAGATTTTTCCGCCTTGAGAAGGTTCAAAGCGATATGGCGAAGCGTTGCAAAGTTAGCAGGACTATGCCCCTTTCTAGTTCTGTTGTTATCTTCGTCAAAAGCGCAATCAAGAACCCAGTGAAGTTGATTCTCTATTCCCCAGTGAGAACGAATTACTTGCCCGATATATTTAGGATCCGATGCATCTAAGCTGCTGATAAAATAGCGTGTT